>JAGLSE010000099.1 GCA_023135905.1 Candidatus Omnitrophota bacterium | reverse complement strand
CTCCAGTCTCCGTTCCTCCGGTCTCAGTTTCTCCAGTCTCCGTTTCTCCAGTCTCCGTTTCTCCAGTCTCCGTTTCTCCAGTCTCCGTTTCTCCCGTCTCCGTTTCTCCCGTCTCCGTTTTCCCTGTTTCCGTTCCTCCGGTCTCCGTTTTTCCGGTCTCCAGTCTTCTTTCTAATTCGTGAAGTTTATGAACAATACTTATTCTTTCCTTATCTATCCTTTCTATCTCCTTATCCTTAATGTCTATCTCCTTATTTTTTATTTCCAACACATGTTTCAATTCTTCTACAAAATTATTCAAAACATTATAATCACTTTTTGAAACCCATTCACTATTCTGCTCTTTTTCTTTCATTTGAGCTATAGTGCTGGCATGGGTATTAGATTCTAGAACAACTGATTTAATCTTTTCTATATGTTGATCTATCTGATTTTGCAAATAAATATTTTTTTCCGTGGATTCTTTTAATTTGTTATCAAAATTATCAATAGTTTTTCGCAATTCATCTAAATCTCTATTAAAATTAACATTTTTGGAAAACTCTTTTTCTAATTCTTTTTCTTTATTTAAAAGTCTTGTTTTAAGTTCAATTATCGGCAGACGATCTTTTTTTTGAATATCCTTATGATTATCAAGCCATTTTTTGTTTCTTTTGATTTCATCATTAAGTGCCATCTCCTTTTTCTTCAATACAGATAACCCTTCTTTATAATCTGCAGCTTGTATTTTTAATTCATCTAATAAATCATTATCACTTTCCAGGTTTATAATCTTATTTTTTAAAGCTTTGACTTGTGAATTTAAAATTAGGATATTCTGTTGATCTACATTCATTTTTTTCTTTTGAGTTGATTTATTTATATCTTTACCACTATCATCAAAAATAAAATAATACACACCCAAGACTATTGTTGACGATAAAAGTATAAAAATTAGTATTATCATTGTTAATTAACAACCTGTCCCTTTATAAAATTTTAAATCTTGGCAATAGCTTTAACGATATCCTTTTTGGTCATTATACCAACTAAAATCTCATTATCTAATACAGGAAAATAATATTGTTTATTTTCTATCATAATTGTTGCAGCATCTTCTATTAATATATTTGGACTCATAGTCAAGGGTTCTTTAACCATAATTTCACCGACTTTGTTTGCCGTTATCTTCTTCATTTCTTCTTCAAAGCGTTTTATCCCTAATGTTAAAAAACCTAAAGAGATATTAATAAATGTTGGCAAATGCACTTTTTTATCCTGAAAAATAACTCCTTCCTCTTGAACAATCCCTAATAATTTACCTTCTTTATCTACTACCGGAGCTCCACTGATATTTTTTTTCACAAATAATTCTGCCAAATCATGCACACTCATTTCAACAGGAACCGTTATTACATCTTTACTCATTATTTCATTTACTTTCATATCTCCTCCTTTTCATATATAATTCATTTATATCGAATTATAACATATAATTACAACATTTTTAAAGAACTATTCTAAATATATTAAAAATTCTTTATATACGAAATAAATTCGTACAAATAAATGAATAATTGTATTATGTTTTATTGATATATTTCGCATTTATGCTATAATTTTTTATGCTTGAAAAAAAAATATACTCTGATTATATAGATGCTCTTAAATCTAAGAATAAATATAAGACTAACTATCTTAGTTTTATACGTTCTGAACTCAAAAATCATGCCATTAATTTAAAGAAAGATGGATTAGATGATTCTGAAGTTTTAATAATACTAAAAAAATTACAAAAACGCCTTTTTGATACAAAAGAAAGTATCAGCCCTAATACACGACAAGACCTACTCAATGATTTAGACAAAGAATTACTTATTTTAAATCAATATTTACCTAAACTTCTTAATAACTCAGAATTATTAGAAATCATAGATGAAGTTATCTTACAAACAAATGCTTCTTCAATTAAAGATATGGGTAATGTGATGAAGGAAGTTTTATCTAAAGTAGGTTTAAAAGCTGACTCAAAAATACTCAGTTCTCTTGTTAAAAATAAATTAATTTCTCGTTAATATTTCTATATATCAAAGCCTATCCGGCAATTCTTTAAATATATCTTGAACGAATTCAATAACAGGATGAGATTTATTTTGATTCGCTTTAGTAATAAGTTTCTCTAATTGTCCCGAATCTTTCAACATATCATTTATTTTATCTAAATTAAAATCTACCTCATTATCAAAATAATTATTTAAATCCTGCATAAACTTATCAATAGAATAATCATTCAAGAAGGTATTTAATCCTGCAATTTTATCTCTACTCAACCTTCTATGAGTTTCAATATCTTTATTTTTATTAGAATTGTTTTTTTCTTTATTCATATTGATGCAATTATTATTCTAATTATTTAGCAACAATAAATTTCAAATCCAAATAAACATTTATTGAACTAAATAAATCATAATTACATAGTTACAAAAGCTTCTTGTATCAAAGGCAAAATAGCTTCTAATTCATCTTTAAGGAGTCTTCCAAGTTTAGCAAACCTAAAATTTCCATTAGCATCTTTAGTTTCTCTTGAAATTTGTAACTTTTTCGGTCCCTTGTTATAAGAAAAAACACTGACAGTTATTTTTAAATCATCCGTTTCCCATGGTTTTGAATACAACTTTTCATCTAAATTACTATCGTACGGCATATTCCCTCCTTTTTTTTAAAACTAAATTTCCACCAAACTATTTGATACTAAATTAATATAATTCAATTTACGTATATTCTAATATTTATATTATATATATATAATAGTTGATATGTCAAGGATTAGTAAAAATCAATCTTGAGAAAAATAAGTTGTCTGATCTTCAATTGATTTCATAATTTCCTGCTGAATCTCAGAAGTTATATCATAAAATTCTAATCCCATCCCAGGATAATCACTGGATTGAATTTCTTTATCAGAAACCCACACAACCTTTGTATCCAATATTAACTTATTCAGCTCAGGGGAAAAATTCATATGTGTTTCTAATATTTTTCCTAAAGAAAAAACTTTATTAGTCTTTACAAACATTCCTACCGCACTTAAATTTATTATTGTCCCTTTATAAAATTTAGATTTTCCATCTAATTTTGGTTTAAATTCAATAATTTTGCTGGATTCTACTCGTTTAAACTTTCTCCGCAATTTACCTTTAGATTCTTTTGGTATTTCATTTTCTTCTTCAAAAGCTCTTAAAGCATCTTTTTCAAATATATGATATTTAAATACCCTGTCTAATCCCACAACAGCAAATAACCTTCTTACATGTGCAGGAACAGCATACAAATTTAATTCGCCCGAATGATTTAAAACATTTTTATAAATCACAGAAATTAAAGTTATACCTACATAATCTATAAGGTTCACACCATCAAAATTACAAATAATTTTTGTTGTCTTATTATTTAAAACCCATCCTACAGTTTCAACAAGTTTAGAAGAATTTATATCAATATTACCTTCGATATCCAATATAGCCACATTATTTTTTTTCCTAATTTTAATTTTCATACAAACAAACTAAATAGAGATAAAATAATACAATAATACGCAAAATTTTTAAATTTTCTCATTATCAAAAGTTTTTTTACTATTCCTAAAGCAACAAATGCTGATAAAAAAGCAAATAGAAATCCTAAAAAATTTTCTCTAAAAGAAATACTAGTGTGAACTAATTCTTTTATTTCTAAAACAAAAGCCCCTAAAATGGCTGGTATAGCGATTAAAAATGATAGCACAAATGCTGAGTCAGGTGAAAACCCTCTTTTTAGAAAACCAGCAATAGTAATACCTGACCTAGATATACCAGGGAACAATGAAATTGACTGTAACAGCCCAATAATTAGAGAATCTTTTAATCCCAGAGACTCCAAATTTCTTTTACTATATTTATTTGTGATACTAAGAAGTATCCCTGAATTAATTATTAAACATACAGCTAATAAATATTTATTATCAAAAAAAACTTTCAAATAATGTCTAATAAAAAGACCTATTACACCTGTGATTATTGTAATTAAACATATTTGAGGAAATAGTTTCTTGTTAAATAAAAGTTTTAAACGGCTAAATAGAAAAACTAAAATTGCAAAAAGAGTAGCGATATGCAATAAAATAAAAAAAGAGCTATAATCTTCTTTAATTGTAAATAGTCTCTTTAACAAATAAAGGTGACCAGAGCTACTTACTGGAAAGAATTCGGTTAAACCTTGTACAATGCCAAGAAATATAAATTTCAACAAAGTCAACCTCGCATAAGTAGCCAGACAACAAAAATCAAAACAATAATAGCAAACGTTAAAGAGATATATTCAAAAGGCTCAATTTTTTTAATATTTTTTTTATTGTTTTGTTTTTCCTCTAACCCATTAGAAATATCCTTGGCTTGATTCTGACTTGAGAAAACCTCTTTTTCCAAATCTTCCGTATCGATATTTTTGGACATGGTCAAATCAAGCATTTCATCCCCACCTAATTCTTCGGATATTGTCTCTTCAAATTTACTATCTTCTGTTCCATATTTACCAAACTCATCTTCAAATGAAATTCTAACTTTTTCTCCAATATTTTCTGATTCAGTATTTTTATCAGTTATTGAGTCATCCCCCCCCTTATCAATAATAGAATCTTTTTTATCGGTTATAGACTGTCCTGTTTCAAAAGGAGAAACATACTCTATCTTTGAATTGACTCTATTTTTATTAATTAAATTTTTGTTTTCCTTTGAACTGTCCGCAGTAAAAACATTTTCTTCATTATCAATGTCTGTCTGAATTTCAATATCCTGAGTTATTTCTTCCTCGGAAATAATCTTTATTTCGGGAAAACTTTTTTTTATCGGATCATTCTCTTTTATATTATCACTTTGATTTAAATCTTCAGATGAATTATTGAAACCATCTTTATTATCCATTAATTTTCCCAATTCAGTTCGACAATTATGGCATATACAAAGATGTTCTTCAACCATCTTTATTTCCACATCGCATGCTTGATGCTTAAAATATTTAGGTATTATTTTTTTTATTTCTTCACAACTCATAAAATCATAATACAATGATTAATTAATAATTAAAACCATTCCTTGTTATTAGTTTAGCACAGGTCATTAAATTAACAAGAATATTTTATTTATTTCAAAAAAATTACTGGAAATTAAAAGGCTTAATTCTAACAACCTTTCCATTTTTTATCATATCACTTATTACACTTTTTATCCATTCACGTAATAGATTTCTAGTAACTGGGATTAAACCGATAAAACCGGTAAAGTCAGTTAGAAAACCCGGCGTCAAAAGTAATATCCCGCTAACTAAGATCAAAAGGCCATCAATTAATCTGTCTGCAGGCATTCGTCCCAGATTAATATCATCTCGGATCTTACTTATTGTTAAAGCACCTTGAATCTTAGCTAAATATGCACCCGTTATTCCTGTAAAAATCACAATCATAATCGTATAGAACAAGCCAATAACTTGGCCTATTTTTATCAAAAGTGCTAACTCAATTGCCGGCACAGTGACAAATAATATTATTAGATAAAATAACATAATTTATATCTCCTTAATGGTCTGGTTTACATTCTTTAGTATTTAACAATATTTTAAATAGAAAACAGATAAATTTCAATCATTATCTTTTATTTTACGACTAACAAAATAAATTTAATAATTTTTAATAACAAATTAAATAAATCCTTACAAAAAGTTAAAAAAATATTTTGAACTACTTGTTGTTATAAAAAAATAAAACCTGTCCTCTTTTTGATATATGTGTTACATCAATTTGCAGTCTTTTAAAACCTCAACCTATTCGATATAAAACACTTAAACAGGATTACTCTAAATATTTTCATTTTAATTTATATACCATTAAAACCGCGCCCGGCAGGACTCGAACCTGCAACCCTTTGATCCGAAGTCAAATGCTCTATCCATTTGAGCCACGGGCGCTTTGAGTATTATACACAATAATAAGATAATTTTAAATTTTAATTTAATAAAATATACAGGATTTAGGATGCAAGATGCAACATTCAGAATGCAGGATATAGGATAGGATTCAGGATATATGTAATGCTTCCCTTGTCAAGACCA
>JAGLSE010000098.1 GCA_023135905.1 Candidatus Omnitrophota bacterium | reverse complement strand
ATCCCTCCATAGGCAAACAATTTCTCATCTTTTAAAATTGCTTCATAATAATTTTTATGGCTATTCTGATTAATCCATGGTTTTTCTCCAATACAAATCCACATAAATTCTTTTCCTAAATTTCTTTTTATTAAATCCACCGGCCACAAATTCCTCCACCCTAAAATATCATCCCAGCCTATACTTAATCCCTTTTCAATGATGTATTTATTTATCATTTCTTTATACAGCAAATAAACTTTTACATTTTCATAAAGGTGATTCAAAGATATGGATGGACAATCTATTTCATACATTAAATCTATAACTTCTCCGGAATTTATAATTCCTTCATCTTTAGATCTGCTTAATAATTCAACTATATCCTCCCTTGTCCCTCCATCCATAATTGTATCTTCGACTCTCTTAGATTCTTCCTTAACCTTACTATTAAGATTAAATAAACGATTTTTATTCCTTTGAAAAGCCGTCGCATCATAAAGCTTATTTACCTGCTCATATTTCATATTTTTATTCTTTACTTTACTTATTATTCCTAATGGGTTTGGGTTTTTCAAAATACTAGGGTTTAATTTAATATTTTTACCGCCGTCATAACTTTCCTTTAAATAGGTAATAACTCTTCCTTCCTTATAAAACTTCATAATCCCAGGCTCATTCAATAACAGACGAGCTCCAGATAATACGTTGTTCCTGCGTATTTCCATAACTACTTCATATGTTTCCAGGTCAAGAACCTCTATTCCAGTATTTTTGATTATAACCAGCGTCTTGCCATCTCGGGATAACGTGGCTTCGCGAAGTTCTTCTCCTTGAGTTGGGTTTTTATTTGGAAACAAAACGATTTCCTTTCCTTTCTCCTTCCCTTTTTGCAGCACAGAAAGACATTTAACCTCGGGGATAAGACCATCAACCCAGCGTCTTGGCAATGTATTCCAAGAATAAAATGTCCATTTCATGTCCTCATCTCCAAACTCAAAAGTACGAAATTTATTTAACGGGATACCGCTTTTATCAGGCGCACGAATAAAAGGATATTCAAATTCACCATTCAAAAAACTTTTTTGGGACGGATTTCTTAGTTTACCATCAAACAACTCGCTTCCTGCTTCAGTATAATCTTCAGGAATATTAGCTCGGATTATTGGGTAAGTCGTCAATTCAAAAGTATTAAAAACGTAGTTAAAAAAATCTTCCTTGGTTAGTTCTCTTGCTTCCGGTTGTTGATCTAACCACTGAATCAGTAATACCGACAAGATTAAATCTCCGAAGATACTCACCGCAATATTATTTAATTCGTTATTTTTAAAAGTTTTCAGCCCCAGATTCTCATTCTCTGAATCATACATCTCTTCGCTAATAAAGAGCAACTCATAGATATAATTATAAAAGACTAACTTATACTTACTATCATAAACCCTTAAATCATGCATGCCCCAGGTAGACATCAAGTATTCAGCTAGACAGTCAAAATTCTTCTCTTCTATATCCTCAAGCGGAATAAAAACTTGAAGGCCATCTTGTTCTACAAGACAGCCTTTTTTCACAATTGACAAAAGGATACGAATCTTATCACCTAATTTTGAAAGGAATAATCTGAAGTTTTGTAAGAATTCCTTAATTGATAAGACGCCGCCGTCTTCATTCTTATCCTCTTTACTCATTTTTGGCTTAAAAGCAATTACATAGGTAGGTATAAATAAAGATGAATATATTAAAAATACCACTACCATACCTACCCATATTATTGGTATAAAAATCAGAGAGCCAATTAACGCTAAGATAGCAATCCATGGGATAATGTATGGAACCGCTAATTTGATTTTAGAAGTTGCAAACTCACTGTCCTTCATACCCTTATATTTATATATTAAAACTGTTAAAGACTGTTCCCAAAAGACTATAACTTTTCCATTAGGCTTCAAACACCTGTATATTTCAGTAGTATCGTATTGCGGCAAATTAAACATTAAAATTAAGTCAAATGTGCCTGTCTTAAACGGCAGCATTCCCGCATAGCCGCCAATAACATAATTGGTTTTATCATCTATAACCCTATTTATCTGTTGTGTTTTAGTATCTATATCCAAACCGGCATATACTCCGTTATCTTTTGTAATTTTATTAAATTGATTGGGAGGCATAACCACGCCGCAGCCTAAATCTAAAACATTATCTCCTTTTTTAATTCCAATTATTTTTTTGAGATACCAAAAACTTAATGGCCTTAAAAATAGAATAAAAAATATTACCGCTTCAATAAATTCTTTACAAACTAATAAACCTAAGTCGTGGGTACTCCTTCCGCCGTCAACTTCCGGTTCTACAATAGTCCGATTGGTTATGCTAAAATTTGAAAAAAGGTTGGATTGAATTTTATTGGATAATTCTGAAAGAAATAATCTGAAGTTTCGTGAAAATTCTCTAATTAACGGCGGCCCGCGGTAAAAAACCATTGTGCCAGAGAAAATTCCAATTAAAATATCACTATATTCAAATCCAAAAAGTAAACCTCCGTCATTATCTGAACTCTCTTTTACAACTTTTCCCCCATCTTCAACAACAATATCAACACAGGATTTCTGTTTATGTTCTTTTATAATAAAATCGATCAAATCCTTTCTACATGAAGCTAAAGCGTTTTCAATCCTAGATTCATCAATTTCAACATTTTTACGTTTTTCTAACCATATTAAATAATCATCGATATCCGATATATCCCGTTTTAAAAATACACGCGGCATTAAGTTATCTTCATAGACAGAAACATAATCGTACAAGCCTAAGCTCAAAGCTAATTTAAATGACTCAGCATGTATCCTATCCATTAATATTGCTTTTATATTCGGGTTTTCTATTAAAAAATTCTTGACAAACATTTTACCAAAGCCCGGTTCAACATCGGGAGACTTATATAAATATTCCATTTTAAAATAACTGTTTTCACTAACCAATACAAACAAAATATACGCCTTCAATTCAAATTCTCCGGTTACATAATTCAAATACCAATATTCACACTTTTTATGATTAGTACCGTAAAAATTTTTAACAATTTCTGTTAAATCCGATAATTTAACGTAGTTCATCATTTCCTGCTGTTCTTCAATAAACTCGTCTGATTTTAAAACTCTAAAAATGATTTCCTTCAAACTATATAATAAATCCTTAATTCTTTGTTTATTATCCCCGCCGTCAAATTTTTGTCTATCGGCTATCAAACATAAACTATCGTCTATTGACCATTCTAAATTACTGCCGTCAGTTTCAATTTCTTTCAAATAATCCTTGATTAAATAGCGGTTTTCTGTATTTTCCGTATCCTGAGCCGCCTGTTTTAAAGCATCTATACCAAAAATTTCCACCATCGGCATAAAAAAAGTATCGGGATATTTCTTGAATCGAGTTACTTCTTTAAAATAATAATCGACCATCTCTCCATAATTTCCTGAATAATCAGATGTTTCTCCAAAATCATAATTTAAAGGCATAATTCTATAACCATTTTCGGCGGTTTTTATTATCCATAAAAATTTTGGATAAAGCATAAACTTTCTGCTGTACTTTAGTAATATAAATATAATAACCGGCTCTTGGGTAATTTCATAAAGTCGACAGTAAACTTTAGCTTCTGCCACTAATATTTTTTTGAGTTCTTCCGGATTAGAATCTAAAGCACGTATCTTTTCTCCGGCGAATTCACCATTTATGTATTCTTCGACAATTATATGTTTAAATTCCGTCTCCCCTGATAACGGATTTATAATTTCAAAAGGCTCTATTTCTGTATAACGCCGGCGGGCCAATAACGGCGCTCTATCCTCAAGCGTTCTCTGCCACTCATCAGCAAAATGCGCCTCATTATTATCCGCTTCTGAAACACCAAAAACTATGAAATTTGTTCCTTTATTAGTTTTAAAAATTAAAATATAGTAATGCCTAAAACAAGTAGAGTACCAATACTGCCCCTCTACTCCATTTAATACTATCTTTTCTTTTTCATCGGAAATCAAGTTTTGAATAATTTCATGATATAAATCATGGTCTTTTTCAAAAAGAGAATTTTGAATAACCATTCTAGTAACAAAAAGGTCTCTACCCCCAATATTACTCATCTCCCTTGAATCCTTTATCCAGGTAATTTCTATTTCTTCTGCCCCTCCGTCTCTATCAATTGCTCTCAACGGCTTATTGCCATCAATTCTTATTCTTTCTTTTTTAGCCCATTGACCAACAGTATTAAGAGACTCACCTTTTGATAAATATTTTAATAGTTTTATTGCTTCTAATTTATTATCTTGATAAAGAGAAGAAACCGTTATAGCACAAATAGCTGCCACAAACTCAATTTCAAAAGAATGTTCAGTGTCAAGAGTTTCAAACACCCTTAATATCCTCTCCCAATTTTTACCTTTAGATGCTATTATTTTACCAATTTCCATAATCTCTTTTAGATTAGAATCTTCAAGGCTAAAAGCAAAAAGAGTCATTTCTTTTTTAACTTTCTCCTTTGTAACTTCATCTAAATGAGTTCCACTTAAAGATAGAAACATATTTATAATTTCTTCTTTCTCCCCTTTAGAAAACCTTAAATATTTATATGCGTTTGCTAATACATATTCCCCTTTTTTGTCGATTCCTAACCGTTCAGCATTTTGATGAATAAATTCATGTCCAAATACGGCTTGTAAATATTCTCTATAGCTTAAATCCTTTCCTGAAATTCTAAAATAAGAATTTATAATAATTTTTTGTCCAAGCATTGCCGCCGGCTTGATTATGCTCATAAAACAAGTTGCCATATACACGAATAAAATTAAAGCAAATTCAATACTAATAAATTTCATAAAAGGATCTTCAACACCTTTAAAAATTACAAGTACCATTATGTAAAAAGAACCAAGAATCAACCTAGCAATTACTTCTGGTCCGCTACGCAGCCAGTAATTTATTATGCCGACATGATTGAAAACATTTAAAAAAGCCTTTACCCCCGGGGTAGTATTAATAATGGTATTTTTTAAACTCTCATTCCACATACATTCATTTTCTTCTTCTTTCAAATCGCTTAGACAATCTAAATATTTACGTTCTTGAGATATCCATATTAAAATTTCTTCCTCACTAATTTTCTTACCGTGATAAATAATAGTAGCGTATTCGGCAATATCAGTTTTATTGCCCCCATCAGCACTTCTCCTATCCGTCATATAAAGAGCTCTTTGCTGATTATTCATCCCAAATGTTTCTTTCAAAGCAAACCTATATTTTTTGTCATTATCTAGTACTACAATAAACAAACGCCCATTTTCCTTGATTAATTTTGATGAATACCCTAATTTTTTCACTATTTCGTCAGCGATTAAAGGAAAAAAATCACTATAAAACCTAATATCTTCCTTACTTTTATTTTTAATGCTGCCCCATAAAATTAAGGTAAAAACATAAAACAATTGCTCTAAAGAAACGTTCAAATCCTTCACTCTATTTATTATTTTTTGAACTAACCCGTCCCTCAAATTATTGAATCCTACAGCCCCCTCCTCAGAAATAATATCTACATCATTAATACCTTGTGCCACAGCTTCACCTTCATACAGCTCAAATATAATATCATCTAAAAGAACATCTACTCTTTTCTGCGCGCTATTAAATGCGGTTCCTGTAGTATATTGCAACTCCCACCTATTAATTCCTTTAAAAATTTCCGTTCTCTTTTTTCCCGCGATAATATTTTCTATTACCCTCTTCACAAACTCACAAAATATGTTCCCTCTACTGATACTGTCGCTAGTTTTCGACTTTTGCGGTTTTTTTCCCTTTCTAATTTTTCCTTCTCCAAACAATTCGTAATATTTTTTTGTAAATTCAAAACTACCATCTTTTCCTCCTTTTAAAAGACCTCTTTTTATCAATGCTTTAATTTCGCCTGAATAATCAGACAAATTGATTAAGGGTTTTCTTGATTTTATCTTATTAAGGATATTCCATTCTGCCGAAGGAATAATAATATCTTTATTTTTGTTTCCATCTTTATTTTCTACTTGTTTTTCTTTTATGAGCCCTAAATCTAAAAGCATCCTCGCGAATTCGGTTAATTGAATACCCTTTCTTTTAAACCCATCTCGAACAACAAACCCCGAACTTTCTAAACTACTCAATGCGGCTAAATTCCCTTTCCATACTTTAGATGTTGCGGGGTCATGCCATTTCACGGTTATAAATAACATTCTTTCTTCTAATGGTCCGGAACTTTCTATAATCCTCAGGTTAATTATATCTATAGAAGACAACTCTATAAAACCATTATCCCGTATTTGTTTGTTCAGTTCCTTATTGTATCCCCACCACTTCTCAAATATCCCATATAAAAATTTAACCGACTGTTTTTGAGAATCATCATCTAAATTATCTCTAATAATAGTCTTTACTTCATTTTTAAATATCGTACCAGTCTTACTAACTACCTCGGATAA
>JAGLSE010000097.1 GCA_023135905.1 Candidatus Omnitrophota bacterium | reverse complement strand
GTATAACCTTTGAAGCTAAAATGGGTGATGGATCTAATCCTAATGAAGGAATTATGGGTAAATTAATGAATATGGGCAAACGAGTTCTTACCGGCGAATCGATTTTTATAACCCATTTCACGAATAACGGTACAGGTAAAAAATGCGTTTCTTTTGCATCTCCTTATCCTGGACAAATCATTCCTATTGATCTATCTAAACACAGAGGTCAATTTTTGTGCCAAAAAGATGCCTTTTTATGTGCCGCTAAAGGAACAAAAATTAGTATAGAATTTACAAGACGCTTAGGTACAGGATTTTTTGGAGGAGAAGGCTTTATTTTGCAAAAGCTGGAAGGTGACGGCATGGCCTTTGTTCATGCGGGCGGAACAGTCATTTCCAAGGATTTGGATGGAGAAAAGATTCGCGTAGATACAGGCTGCATTGTTGGGTTTACACCTGGAATTGATTATTCAATAGAAAGAGCAGGTAATTTAAAATCCATGTTTTTTGGAGGAGAGGGATTGTTTCTTGCTACATTAAGAGGCAAAGGGAAAATTTATCTTCAAAGCCTGCCATTTTCGCGAATGTGTGACCGGATTCTTGCCCATGCTCCTTCATCAGGAGGAAGAAGTAAAGGAGAAGGCTCCGTGTTAGGAGGTTTGGGGAATATGCTTGGCGGAAGATAGTTAAACCCAGAATTTGTATTAAACCCTAGCTAATAGTCTTAATCTTTTGGGCTGAAAGAAGTTACAAAAAGCCTCGACATTTTTTGTAACTCTTTCTTTTCCAAAATCTTATCACTCTTCATCTACGCCTAAAGCAAAATCTGGGTTAAATTTCATTTAGGAAAAGTAAAAGAAAATCAAAATGTGTAGGGTGTCCTCGGAATTTTTATTTTTCCAGCCCCATGTATAAAATTACTCTAAACGGAATTTACCGGTTAGGTAGATTTAAAAGATAAAAGGAATAGGTGTCTATTAATTGTTATAGCAACACAAACCGATTGGAATCCTCTTGGGGATTATGCTGCAACTATTCCTGATTTAGATGGATATAAGACAGAAGCAATAGATATATTATTTGAAATAAATTTAAGATCGACAAAACCCAACGTAGTAAATATAGTTAGAACCATTTTAAATGAAGCTTTTAATTTAGCATTGGATAAGAAGGCATGGAGCGGGACACAAGAGGATTATAAGAAAAAAATAGAAAAGCTGGAGAAAACAATCAGGTATATTCTTAATAAACATGTTAAGGAAGATCAATCGGGCATTTCAAGAACAGCAGTTAAAGATAAAAAAAAGCATGTTGAAAATATTCGTAAAAAAATCGATAAAATAGGACAATTTCTATCCGTAACCGAAGATAAAAAAGGTTCCAGAGGTAATATAAAAAAGAGCAATATTACAGATAATGAAAGCGCTAAAATGCCAAGTTCAAAAGGAGTAATCCAGGGATATAATGGAGTATCAATAGCAGACTCTAAACATCAAATAATTGTACATGCCGAAGCTTTTGGCTAAGGGCCAAAGATTTATTAAAACCAATGATCAAAGGAGTCAAAAAAAACTATCAGTCTCTTGGATGTAAGGAAGACATCTTTAAAAAAAACAAAACTTATTGCTGATACAGGATTCTACAATAAAATTAATCTTCAATTAATTGATGAAGAAGATATAGATGCGTATATCCCGGATAATAAATTTCGTAAACGAGACCCCTGATTTAATACTGCCAAAAGACATGACCAGCCAATAAATAAAAATAGAACTACAAAACACGCCAAATATTTTCAACCCAAGGATTTTGAATACGATGAAGTACATAATAAAATGATTTGTCCGGCTGGAAAATAAATGTATATAAAGAATCGTAATTATCGATATAAAGGATCAAAAGCAATTGCCTATATGGCGAGAATGAGCGATTGCCGGGGATGTGGCTTGCGTCTGAAATGTATTCGCAAACAAAAAACACCAGCCCGGCAAGTACATATATTTTATGAACGCAAGGATAATCATCTGCTCAAGAAAATGCGGGGAAAAATTGATTCAAATCTAGGCAGGTATATCTACAGCAAACGAATGCAAATAATAGAATCGGTATTTGCCAATATAAGATCGAATTTAAAATTAAATAAGTTTAGTTTACGAGGAAAAACAAAGGTAGATATACAATGGAAGATATACTCTATAATACACAATATAGGAAAAGTATTTCGATACGGCCCGGGATTCGCATAAGAAAGACAAAATATTTTAAATAAAGAATTAGCACAGAAACAAGAACACCAAATAGATATAAAAAAGAAATTGCTAAAACAAAAATCATAAATATAATAAAAACAGATGGAAGTTTTCTAAAAACTCTGTTTTAAAACCAAGAAGCAGCTTTGAAAAAGGCCTTTTTCTACAGGCTCGTTCGATGAAGAAAATAAAAATGAAAATATTGTATACGGAGGTTTAAATTGAAGATAAAAATAATAATTGTATCAATTTTGCTTATTTTTCTGCACTCTATTGTACCAATAGAAGCCAAAATTTTTAAAGTCGTAAGCTATAACGTGGAAAACCTTTTTGATCTTACTAAGGACGGAACGGAATACATAGAGTATATTCCGAATGCCGGCTATGGCTGGAATAAGGATATCGTCGATATCAAAGTTACCAACATTGCTAAAGTAATAAAGAACTTGGGTGCTGATGTTGTTGCCCTGCAAGAAATCGAGTCGAAAAAGGCCCTCATTTTTCTGCAGAACAAACTAAAAAAAAACAATGTGGATTATCCATATGTTGAAATTGCGGACTCCAATGCCACGTCGGTGAAGTGTGCTATTCTGTCTAAGTTTCCAATTGTGAATAAAGAGGAAATTCAGGTTGATAATGAATTTGCGAGAAATATTCTTAAAGTTACTCTTGATGTTGATGGTAACCGTCTCATCCTGTTTGTCAGTCACTGGAAATCTAAACAGGGCCCTGAAAGCCAGAGGATAGCTTACGCCAAAAAACTTAGGAAAGAGATTGATAAACTTAAAGAGGGCGTTGATTTTATACTAGTAGGTGATTTTAACTCGAACTATAACGAATACGAAACCTTCCGAGATTCCAGCAGCTTAAATGATACTGTTGGTACAACAGGAATCAATCATATTCTCAGGACTATCAAAGGCTCTGAAATGGTCAATGAAAAAAATCTGATCGAACAGACCATGAATGAGTATCTGTATAATTTGTGGTTTGAAATCAAAAAATCCAGACGCTGGTCATACAATTTTTTCGGAAATAAAAACAGTCCGGATAGCATTATTGTATCCAAAGGGCTTTACGATAACGAGGGGATTTCCTATGTCGATAATTCATTTGATAAGTTCGACCCGGACTATCTGTTTAAGCGAAACGCCGTCTACCGCTGGCAAATATCCGAAAGAGGCAGAGGTAAGCACCTGGGCGAGGGGTATTCGGATCATCTTCCAGTTTTTGCCTATTTTTCCACTGAACCCTTCCAGTTTAAAAACAACGACACCATTCTCAGTGATACCGCTTCTTCAAAGTTGAAAAAAAACAAGTCTCCGCAAAGGTTGCTTGACCTAAACACTGCTACTGAAAAAGAGCTTCAAACTATCAAAGGAATTGGTCTTGTTCTTAGTACAAGGATTACAGCTGGACGTCCTTATAAAACTGTCGATGATCTGATTAAGGTGAAAGGAATTGGCTCTAAAACACTTGAAAAGATGCGTCCTTATTTTGTAGTAGGTGAAAAAGATAATAGGAAGATAATGAGGTCAGGAATCAACAGGGACAGCCCTTGAAATGTGAAAAGAGTTGACTGATGAAGAAAAAACTACGGAGTCAGACTTTGCCTGTCCGCCTCGGGCGGGAATGTTGAAACTAATTGGCAAAAAGATTATATCTTCCTCGACAAATCATAAAAGAATTGGAACAATTAAGATTTGTTAACAATATAAAAAAGACAGTGCGCTGTAAAAACAACAATTAACGGTAGGCAGGTTCATTAAATAATAAATATAGTAGGGGCGGGGTCACCCGCCTGGATAATAATAAAATAAACGGGCGCAGAAACCACGCCCCTACAATAGGTAGTATCAGAGAGTGTATCATCAAGTGTGTCTGGAGGGGTTGAAAAGCACACCGACAATCGTATGCAATATTTATATAGACTAAGTATTGTATCAACCTAATTAAAGGAGGTATTGTCGATGCAAAAAGATTATACAGCATTCTTGGAAAAAAGTGTATTAGATTTATTACAATATGGAAAAGGTTTTGTCTCAGGATTTGAAGAAACACCAAATATGTCAAATTCTTCAGACCAGTAAGACTAAGCCGAAGATACAAATAACCAAAAAGGAGGGTAGTTATGCATTTAGAAGTTTTTTCATTATGTGATGCAGCGACAACTGATACTGGAAAACTAAATATTTTGGGGGCGTTTGATACAATTTGGTGCTCAAAAATACCAGCAGTTCATCCGCAATGCTCAATAGCTCTCAGAATTCGATTTGATGCAATTGAAAAAGGTGAACATAAAATATCTGTTAATTTTGTAGATGCAGATGGGAAACATATTCTGCCACCAACTAATGGAATAATTAAAATTAATTTCCAAAATGACCAAAGGTCTGGTTCATCTCATTTAATTTTTAATATCCAAGGGTTAAAACTAGAAAAATATGCTGAATACTCTATAGATCTAGCTATTGACGGAAGAAGTGAGGCATCATTGCCTCTTTTCGTTAAACAACAAATCAACAGGGTCCAAATCAAGAGGGTCAGCCTGTTGAATGTTGAAACTATTCTTAAAAATTTAGAAAACGTTGATTTAATTTTATCGTGATATCCTTTTTTTTTCTGTAAAAAATATTTCATCATACCAAATCATACACACGGAATAATCAATATTGTAAGCGCTGTACTTGTCCCAATCCGAAATAGAAAACATATGTAATACAAGAGAATAATTTAAAAAACATAGGTCAAATACCTGAGACAGAGAAAATAAAACAACGCTTTTAATATCCTTCATAAGTATATATTTTATCTTTTTAATTTTTGTATGAAATCCTTCTAAATGTGACTTAGCGTTTCTCCTGTTATTAAAGGCTTAACAGGAAAGGGATGGGAAGGGGGTTTTTATTGACTTTTTTATTGGCAATGATAATATCTAGGAAACATTATAAGATAAAAGGAATAGGTGTTTATTGTTTGCTAGGAGAAAAAAATAATGAAAGATTTAATTCTTATTATAAGAAAACTAAAAACGAATAAATCATTTATTTGGCGAAAGAGTTTGGCTTACTATTTATTTATCTTAGCGTTCGTTCATTATCTTGCTCCATTAGGGGCACCTTTAGAATTGATTGGAAAAACGAGCTTAATACATTTCCGAGAAGTTGTTCATTATTTCTTGGTGTTTGGATTATTACTATCAAGTCTTTTTCTCATAGGGCAAAAGGATTTATTTCGGTATTTAGCGATTACTTGTCTACTGGGTCTATTCATTTTTTACCTCTCGACTCTCTACATAATCGATGATTTTGACATAAAATATCTTATTAATGATTTTATTACATATATTATTCCAATGCTCTTGTTGTTAAAAACATCTTACAAGAAAATAGAAAGAAAGAACGAAAAGGATTTTTAACAATTTTATCCACCCGACCTGACTACTTGCCTTCGGCGTTTCATCAGGCGGGTGATGTCAGTGTTTAGATGAAAAAATAATAATATTAAGGAGGGTTATGCGAAAAATTTTCTTTTTCTGTTTATTTGTACTTTTATTTTTGAATACATTCTCTTATGGAGAAATTGTGAAGACATCAGAAGGTATTTTTGTTGATGATAAAGAATTTTCTTTTTCAATGACAATTCCTTTAGGATTCAAAGAATTGCCCTCAAACATGTGTCCTTCAAATTGGTTATATGGATTTGTGGAAGAAGTTCCATCGGGGGGTAGATCACCTATAACAATAGGTGTCGAGTCTCTGGGAACTGTGCTCAACAGACCCTATATAGTAGATTTAGAGGATGTTAAAAAGTCTTCTCCTCCAGGCACGCATGTAGAAAAGGTTGCGGTCAATGTACTTGGATTTGATATTGAAGGATTTAGAAGTCTAT
>JAGLSE010000096.1 GCA_023135905.1 Candidatus Omnitrophota bacterium | reverse complement strand
GGTCTTGACAAGGGAAGCATTACAGGTCTTGCAATGTATGTGGTTAAAACTTATGTAAAAATGTCTTAAAGAAAATTCTTAATATAAGCCATTTTCTATACATAGGATTCTTGATATATGCGCTCGATTTGAGAGAGATATCTATTTTTTTATTTTTTAAGTGAATTATGTTATAATATATATATTATTAAACATAAATTATTATATAAAAAATGAATATTCTAGAAAATAAAAATATTTTTCAAGCGTTTACAAAAAGCTGTAATAAAAACCCTCACAAAGAAGTCTTTACATATAAAAAAAATAATGCTTACACCTCTATTTCCTATGGGAAACTTTACGAACAAACTATTTCATTCGCATCTTTCTTTAGGGACAATGAAATTTATAAAAATACATCTGTGAGTTTAATCCTTGAAGATTCTCCTATCTGGCCGGAAATTTTATTTGCTCTTAGCGCCATTGGTGCAATTATAATACCTATGAACCCTGAATTAGACCAGGAAGAAATGTTAAATTGTATTCTTCATTCAGAATCAAAACATATTATTACATCCGCAAAACTTTATCAAAGATTACAAAACACTATAACTCATATACAATTAAATAAGATAATTTTAGATGATGTTTTAATTGAAAATATTTTTACAAACCACAAAAAAACAAATTTTGTACCCTCAGATATAACTCCTGATGCTACTGCTTTAATGATCTACACCTCTGGAACAACAGCCACTCCTAAAGGTGTTATTTTAACTCATAAAAATTTACTTTCAAATTGCAGTTCCTTATTTAAATTAGATGTTTTATCTCCCAATGATTGTATAGCTGCTATTTTACCTTTTTATCACGCCTATCCGTTAATGGTAACTTTACTATTTCCAATTTTAACCGGTGCTAAAATAAGTTTTCCAGAAAACTTAAATTCCCAACATTTAATCGATTGTATAAAAAATACAGGAGTAACCATATTCATAGGGGTTCCTAGAGTTTTCGAAATCTTATATGAAAAAATCAAAACCAAATTAAATAATCTTTTTTTTATAAAACGGATTATAATTAAACTAGCTCTTTGGTTATCCCAACCTCTACAAAAGTATTTCAAAATTAATTTTTCAAAACTAATCCTTTCAGAGCTGCATAAAGCTTTTGGCAAACACCTTCGTTTTATGATAAGCGGCGGAGCTAAATTAAAACCAAAAGTCGCAGAATCATTCAATTACTGGGGATTTATATTATTAGAAGGCTATGGATTAACAGAAGCTTCTCCAGTGATTAGCCATAATTCACTCAACGATTTAATAATTGGGTCTGTGGGAAAAGCTTTACCTGATATTGAAATAAAAATTAATAATCCAGATGAAAACTCTATCGGTGAAATAATTGTTAAAGGAGAAAACATTACCCCAGGATATTTTAAAGAAACTGATCTTTCGAACGAAACAATTAAAAATGGCTGGCTTTTCACTCAAGATCTTGGATATATTGATAAAAATGGGTTCCTATATATTACTGGCCGACAAAACGAAATGATAATTTTAGGTTCCGGCAAGAATATAAATCCTCAAGATATCGAAAATCGTTACAAAAGAAGTCCTTTTCTTAAAGATATTTGCGTTTTTGCTTCTCTACCGGATAAAAACAATAAAACAACCCCCGGGTTAGAAGCTTTAGTTTATCCTGATTATGAATACTTTCAATCAAAAAAAATTATTCAAATAAAAGAAAGAATACTTTGGGAAATAGAAATTATATCTAGAACTTTACCTAATTACAAAAGAATACAAAAATATAAAATAACAGAAGTTAAAATCCCAACAACCGCCTTAGGCAAAATAAAAAGATATGAAGCATTGAAAATATATCAAACAATTGGAAAACAACAAATAAAAAGTTATCCTATAAGCGCTTCAGACAAAGAACTTCTTTCCATACAGATATGTAACAAAGCTTACGAATTTATAACTAAAAGAACAAAAAAACAAATTAACCTTGATGACAACTTAGAAATAGGTCTTGAAATGGACTCTCTAGAACAGATTGGATTACTCCTAGACTTTGAACAGATATCTGGTATAAACATAGATGAACAAGAATTATTAACAATATTTACAGTTAGAGATATCTTGTTAAAATTTAAAGAAGGGGCTAATAAAATTTCTTGTATTGCTAATTCCGTATCCGAATTACAAAACAATGATATAATTCCAAATCTTACATTAAGCAAGACTATTAATATTAAACAATCTTCCGCAGCCCTTAAATTCAATTATGCGGTAATATTATTTCTTAAAATATTATCGCGCACTTTTTGTTTTCTAAAAGTTATCGGTTTAGAAAACATTCCCGAAAAAGGCCCTTTAATAATCTGTCCAAACCATGCAAGCTTTATTGACGGTCCTCTTTTAGTTGGCGCATTCAATAGAAAAACAACACTTCAAACTTATTTTTTAGGACTGAGCGCATATTTTGACAACAAAATTATTTCCTTGGTTAAAAAAGATTTGAGATTCATATCGCTAGATCCCGGAACAAACTTAAATCAAACTCTTGAAACCTGCAGATATGTTCTTAATGAAAATAAAATTCTCTGTATCTTTCCTGAAGGGATGCGTTCTATTGATGGAAAAATAAGAGAATTTAAACGTGGAGTTGGTATTTTAATAAAAGAATTAAATGTCCCCGTTCTACCAGTTCACATTGATGGCACCTATAAATTATGGCCTGCTTATAAGAAGTTTCCTTGGCCAAGCAGAACTACCATTACTTTCGGTCAAAAACTTACATTAAAAGAGTTAATTAAAAATGATACTGATTATATTGACATACCTAAAGAAATAGTGGATAATCTAAGAGATGAAATCATAAAATTAAAAAATAAATTAAATGAGGTTTGAGTGGATCCTAAATTAAATGAATTAAAACATTTGCTGTCTAAAGATGCTCGTAAAGCAGATAGAATTGCTTTAGTTTTGAAATTCTATTATTCTACACCTAACAACACAAGATTCTTAATTCCTTTTAAAACAGATAAAATAAGCGGTGACGGAATAAAATTCAACAGTAAAAAACCACTTAAAGAAAAAACTGAAATTAATATTAAAATTATTTTAAAGCATCCAAGAAAAACCCTGTTTTTTAGTGGAATAATTATTTGGTGTAAAAAAACAAAAATAATACCAAAAAATGCTTCTAAAAAGGTAAAAGAATTTTATAGTATTGGTGTGAAATTTAGCAAAATGACAAATAATGATCGAAAATTGTTTGTAAATTACATTAGCAACAATTTATTAACTTCTATTATGGATAATAACGAAATAATAATATTGTAGAATGATTGCTAACTTAACCCCAAAACCAGTCACAAATACAATTGATTTACAGAACTTTATTAGCAAAATAGAATATAGAGTAGCACGAACTATAGATGAGCTTGAACAATCTTACAAGTTAGTATACAAAGAATACTTAAAAAGAAATTATACTGAAGAAAATAAAAATCTATTAAGATTATCTGAATTCAATGCTCTTCCTCAAACAACTACTTTCGTTGCTTCAGCTTATGAAACAGTTATTGCTACGGCAACCGTAATAATAGATTCTCCATTAGGTTTACCTATGGACAAAATTTATAACAAAGAACTAACTAAATTACGTAATAACAAAAAAAAAATTTGCGAAATATCAATGCTCTCCTCAAATAACGAACTATTCCAAGATGGTGTTTCTCTACTTCTTAATTCAAAGAAAATGTTTTTTGTATTTCTTTTATTTAAGAATATGTTTGACTATATACGTAATATTCTTAATTTTGACGATATCTGTATAACAATAAACCCAAAACACGATACAACCTACGATTTTCTTTTATTTAAAAATTTAGGTGAATTAAAACCATACGATCAAGCAAATGGCGCTCCCGCAATAGCTAAACATCTTAATTTAAAATCTTCAAAAGATGAATGTCTAAAACAAAAACGCTCTGGGGTTTATAAAATGTTTTTTGCAAAAAATACAAACCCTGAAAATTTTAATCAAAAGGTAAATCTGACACCTAAAGACTTAAATTATTTTTTCGTTAAAAAATCTAATATATTTAAAACAATTTCTTCGGACAAACTCGAATATATAAAATCCTGTTACCCTAACTACGACTTCTCAAAAATAGTCCCTTAAAATAATTTAAATCCCTATATTCTCACAAATTACCAATTTTCCTGGTAATGTTACATAATATCAACAGCTGTTAATCAGCATGTAATAATGTACCAGTTATCAGCGTGAAAAATGTACCACTTCTGAAAGGGAAAATATGGTAAGT
>JAGLSE010000095.1 GCA_023135905.1 Candidatus Omnitrophota bacterium | reverse complement strand
TTTTTATTTGATTTGTCGAGAAAAATATAATTTTTTCTCATTTTCCACCGAAGGCTGTTCCGTCTCTTGATTTTTCTATATCTTTTTGTCAATTAGTTTTAACATTCAAGTCTGGCCCCGTAATTTTTTTTCCGGAGTCGCGTTAGCGGCGGAGGAGGGTCCGCAGGAGCATAGATTATTCAATAACTTTATAGCTATCCAAATCACCAGGTAGATGAAGAACATTCCGCACATAATATTCTGCCGCTTCTTCTGGATAATTAAATGTTTTTTCTGTTTGCATTGTAATTATAGTTAAATCGTAAGGGCTCGCCGCACGGGATCTATAAATATAATTGTTTTTCTCTGATTTTTCTATCACTGATACGTCATCTATAGTTTCGCCATTTTTTCTTTCTATCCATTCATGAGGAAACCAGTTATTCTTTTTTAAATATTCAACAATTTCATTTGTTAAATCAACTATTTTTAATGGAGGATGGGACCAAATATTCTTTTCCTTACGTTCTTCCATATTTAGGTGACCACCTTTTAATAAAAAAATTTTTGCTTCTGAATTCATTTTTTTTTACCTATAACACAAAAATCAGCGGCGCATTAGCATCCGTTGCCTGCCCGCCTCTGATTGCTTGGTTAGATATATTCTATAATTTTTTGCTTTATTTGTCGATGTAAATTTTAAAAAGAGGCGAGGGGGGAAGAAAAAAAATAGTCCCACATTGTTCAGACATGTCTAACCTATTCCTTTGTATTTATTAAATTAGTTTAACGTAAGCCTATCTTTAAATAAAATCAACAAATAAAAAACTTCCCTTCTAAATTGTCAACTTATCAACATATCAAACAATGTCCATTTCTACGTACTATTTATCGTCTAAGTTAAATAGAACAGTATGCCGAGAAAATGAGAAATGCTCCCCCCTAGCACGAAAAGATGCCAGATGAAATGAAAATAAGGAACCTTCTTGCCTATATAAAATATAACGCCGAAAGTATAACATAATCCCCCGATAAAAAGCCAGTTGATTAGCTCTTTAGGTACCATTTGCAGCATAGGCTTAAAAGCAATAATGATTAGCCATCCCATGCCCAAATAAACTAAAATTGAAACAATTTTATATTTCCCAATCAGGAAAATTTTCGCAATAATTCCTACGATTGCCATAGCCCAAATAAGCCCGAATATTGTCCATCCCCAAGGGCCACGCATGGAAATCAAAGTCACAGGAGTATATGTTCCTGCTATAAGTAAAAAGATCGAGGAATGATCTAAAATTTCGAAAAAAGATTTCACCCGTTTGTTTGTAATACTATGATATAAAGTCGATACTAAATAAAGAATGAAAAGTGTAGATCCGTAGACACAAAAACTCGCAATCCGCCAAACATCTCCATATTTAGCGGCAAAAACTACAAGAATAACAAGCGCGGCTATACTTAGTGCTGCGCCAATACCATGAGTAATGCTGTTAGCTATTTCTTCTCCCAAGGTTTGTTGTTTGTTATGAAATACCATAGTGTTAATGATGTTTTTTTTATTTTATCCAATTATATTTTATCAAAGATTCATTGCAGGGGCGGCCCCTGCAATGACGTTGATTATTCCATGGATCTCCCTGCCGGCAGGGAGGATTGGGCATAATAATAAATTCGTCTACTTTAATATTTTTATGATGATTTGGTAAATCATTCCAGCAATCAAATCATACGCTATATTTCCGTGTTGATTCAATACCATTTTATTGTTTCCATTTTTCCGAAAATTTTCAAATGATTATTTATGCAAATGGTTACATGATAATATCCTTGTCTTGAATAATCTCGTTCTTTTAATCTTATTATTTTACGAGGTTTGAATGTCTTTATCATTTATTTTTTCAGATAAC
>JAGLSE010000094.1 GCA_023135905.1 Candidatus Omnitrophota bacterium | reverse complement strand
TTAATTAATTAGCTGATTAATGGTCGATAGTCTATAAAAGTCAAAACACCCATTCACAACGATATAGAAAATATTGAAATGATAAAAAATCAAAACAAAAAAACATTCTCACACTAAGCCACTGAGATCACAAAGTTGGCTGAAATATTTAGTTTTACGGTTTTAAACTTGTTTATACCGCTTCTTTTCTAAAAACAGCTTAAAAATTCAAAGCACGCTTTAATTTTACAATCTGCTTTTATAAATTAAGTGATAGCTTTCGGCTAACATAAAAACTAATATTTTTATCTAAAAAAGGACAATACCATTTAAAAAACAAAAGAACTATTCGCACACAGAGCCACTAAGGACACAAAGGGGTCTGAAATGTTTGTTTTCACTTTTTAAACTTGTTTAAACTGCTTCTTTTTTAAAAACAACTTAAAATTTAAAGCATACTTTAATTTTATAATCTGTTTTTAAAAAATAAGTGCTAGCTTTCAGCTAACATGTAAACAAATATTTTTGACTAAAAAGAACAATTTTAGAATCAGCTAATTCTAATGAACTACCCCGTAGCTTGCTGCGGGGTAGTTCATTCGCTTTTTTATTTTATTTTCTTTTTCAATATAATATTACCTCAATAAATAGTCTTTGGCAGCATCATTCCCAAATAAGTTAAAAATTTATTCAAAAAAATTATTATGTCGATAATTTAAACCGGACATAGGCCAAATAAGATTATCTTTCTGACAACTAATACCGGTTTCTAAAGCATAAAGTGTTCTTCCCATATTTACTATCAGTTCCAACTTTTGGTCGCCATCAATATCTCCTATTACAGGCCGGCAATATCCCTTTCGGCCTCTCCAACCATACTGAAATAGTTCATCTTCAAATCTATCGACTAGTTTGAATTTTAACTCTGGCTTCAAATTTGAACCCGTGCCTGAAGAAGTAACTCGTAAAGCTGAATGTAGAGATAGAATAGATATCTTGGCAATCGGATCATTAAATACTAACCAGTTTTTTTTCTTTTCCATATAATCTTTAAAAACCAAAAAGGAAGATTGGCACGGATAAGATAAGAAAAAAGAAATATTTCGTTTTTCCGATATATCAGAAATTATAGCTGTGGATTTCGACATCGGCAGTACTACATCATAGCTGCCGTCTGCATCAATATCTAGTACTGTCATATCTGCTGAAGTATAATCGAATTGACCCCATTTCCATAAGCGTTTTCCGGTTTTTCCATCAATAATCATAGCTTTTCTGTCATGTGTGATAGTGAATACATCGGGAGTCTCATCCTGATTGATGGGGCATATAACAATATGATTACTACTGCTTGTTACCTCGCTGAATTTCCATATTGGAACCGCGTCCCGTCCATTCAGTAAAACCAATTCTTTAGCAAATCCGCTAAAAACAAGGTCATCTATCCCATCCAAATCAACGTCTTTTGCGACCAAAGAAGAATTACTGTAGCAGTAATAATACTGCCATTTTTCCCTGCCGTCTTTTCCATTTAAACAGTAAAGCTTATTATTTCTACCTATAACTGCTACATCTAAAGTTTTTCCGCCAAATTTACCCAGCAATAAAGTCCCTGTGAAAAAAGTATCTTTTGATACTTTCCATATTGTAGTTCCATCAGAACCTTTAAGGGTTCTGATATCTTTTTCGGTTGAAAAAACAATATCATCCAATTTGTCTCCATCTAAATCACCTAAGACAATCGTGCCGATAACTTTTCTTTTTGTCTTAAATTGCCAGATGAGCTCTCCTGTTTTGCCGCGAAGAACAGAAATTCCTTCTTTATTACCTATCACTACCTCAATCTCGCCATCACCATCTAAATCACCTAATGCTAAACTTGTAGCATCATTATAAACCAAATCAGAAAACCACAAAATACGTTTGTCCGAAAGGCCTAAGTGTCCTGAATATTCCTCTATAGCCTTCTTAAAAAATTCTCGTGATAAATCAATCCAACCAAGTTCTCGAGAAATATCTGAAATCTCTATATATGTCCTAGGGCTCACCGGCCTATAAGAAATTAACTTTTCTTTCATTTTTTCTAACAACTTTTTCTCTCCTAATATCCGGCATGTTTTTCCTAAATAATATAAAGCATTTAGGTCGTAATTCTTGTGGATATATTTATCAATAACGAGAGAAAAATATGGAATCGCCTCTTTATATTGTTTTGAATCAAAATATATATAAGCAATCTCATAACTGGCTTGTGCACATTCGGCTTTTAGGTCAGAAAAGGTTTCTAAGACTTTTTTGTAGCATGCTATGGAATTTTTAACATCATTAACAGACTGTGATTTATACCAATTACCTTTCCTTAGCCACGCTTTTGCTGACTCAACACTATCAGGGAAATAGTCTGTTATTAAATCCAAGGTTTTTAGCCCTTCCCGGAGTAAACTCTTTCGAAAAAATTTGTCCCACACTTTATCTAAAAGATAAATACGCGTTCGCTTACTTTTATGAAGGTTATCTTTCTTCGCAATTAAAAGTTTTTCAAGATAATAATTAATCTCTTCATAATTATATGTTTCAAAAAATAGATCTATTAGTTTTTCTGTTGTCTTTAAATCGCCGGGTTTTGAATCTAATGCTTTTTTAAATGCAATTATTGCCTCGTCATTTTTGTCTTGTATTTTTTTTATTTCACCGATGCCAAGATAAACATCGGTAATTACTTCTGTACCGGGATATTCGCTTATTACTTTTCTAAATTGAGCCAAGGCTGTGTCATATTCCTTATGACGCAAATGCTGAATACCTAGGTAATACTGCTCCTGGGCTTTTTCTTCAAATTCATTAGAAAAAACTATCGTGCTGCCGAATATCACCTGAAGAATGAAAAAACAGATACAAATAACTAAAAAAATTTTAGGTTTCATCTTTATTTCACCATCGGTCTTTTCTACCGATAAACTTGATATGGTTTGTAATAAGTATTGTCAGAATAAAAATCATACTTAATAATCTTAGAACCGCCTGATTTAATAACTATCTCCCACATATAAGTTTGCGCCTTTTCTTCTTTAGGTTTAATGCTAAAAGCAATATCTACACAATCAGAATATCGACTATCAATAACCTTAATCTTAATGTCTTTCTCGCTAAAGTTTTCTATTTTTAATTCAACTTCATGATGGTATTCATCATTATTTTGTTTTTCAGGAATTTCTGTGATATTGACTGATTTCTTCACTTTGATGTCGACTGACCCACCAATAGTTACATGCCCTTTACTACCTGAAGGTGTCCATTCCATTGTATCCGAACCCATATAGATGCCTTTCTCATAAGTATCTACTATTCCGGAAGCAAAAGGCTGGTTACTTGAATTTTTAACTGTATATATAACATCAACCTTCTCTCCCGTAGAAGTCATCCAAACAAACTCCTTCTCTACCTTTAATTCTTCATCCAGTAACACAACATAATTGGTTCCTCTATCTAAGGTCTTAATTTGATCAAGGTCATAGACATAATAAGCATTAATGCGTGCTGCTTCAAGAGATGGCAAGCTGCTAATTGAAGATGATATAGTATCGTATTCTCCAAGTTCACGCTGAGATGCTCTCATTTTTCTGCGATACACACCATGGGATTCCTGAACCTTTCCTATCATCCCTGAAACCAATTTTACTTTTACTTTTGAAAGAGATAAAACATTATTAAAAATAGCAACGTTATAACGCAATTTCGCTCTATTGTCGTCTAATATATCCATGGTATAGCTGGGAGACCAACTTATGCCGGTAAGAAGGTAACGAAAAAATACTTTTCTTGACGCTTTCGATTTTGATTCCCATTTAACTATCCGCGGCGTAAGTTGAGCTTGAGTTCTGCCTCTAATAACTCCCGGAACAGATACCTCGGGTGATTCCGGATGGGTAAAATAAAACTTCCCAATTTTTTTCTTTCCGTCAATAATATTTAGTGTTCTCGTAATAAGAGTTTTCGGTGTAGACACCTGAATCCAATCCGTGGAATAGACTTGAATTTCGTCTTTTGCATAAGCTAAGTTACCTTCATAAATAATTAATTCTTTGGGGTTACTTTCATAAACGGGTGATTTTCTTTCTTCTGCTTTTACAAAACCTGCAATAAATAAAGAACATATACACAAAAAAGCTACGCCCACCCTAAGCTCAGACCAATGATGCACTTTAGACTCCATTTAATACCTCCTATTTTTTATTATAGCTTATTTTAATTATACGAATAATTCAACTTCTGGTTTTTATTATACTTTATTTAAAAAAAGACTCAATTGTTTTATAGGGGCATGATGCATCGAGGCTGTGTTTCAATTATTTTTTCCGTCATTTTTGCAGAAGCCAGCAGTCTCGCCTTTAGGCAGGAGGGAATCTAAAAAGCCAATATAATCAATGTTTATTGTTTATGGATTGCCCGAACAAGTCGGGCAATGACAGGGGGGAGAGTGTCTAATCCTATTGATAAAGCAATTAAACGATTAAATAATTTTATTAATAAATGGGGTAAAATATATCCGAGTAAAAAATAAGGGGGGGGGAAATCTCTATTTGACTACACCTTTAGCCCATTCGTTTATAAAATAACATCTTCCCCTAATTCTTTACCCATTCCTTTGTTCTGATTTTATTAAAACCTTAATTCTTAAAAAACAACAAATGCCTATGTTTTAATATATCTATCCCCAGTTTACTTTTAACCCAATAGGCTATGGCTATTAGGAGAAATATTCCTATTATTATTGCTGTAACCTTTTGGTAACTCATAGTTAAAACTTTGTATTTACGTTTAAAAAACCAAAAACTATTATCACACAGAAACACGAATGAATTAGCTTTTAGCTCGTAGTACTTAGCTAAAAACAATACTCAAAAAAACTAGAAACAAAATATAAAGCAAATACTCAAAACTATCCGGTTAAAACAAAATAAAAAAAACCGAATAGAAGGCTTTTTCTTTTATCTTTAGCCTACCTCATAGGCCTAAACATTTTTATTTTTTCTCTCCTTTTTTGCTAAGTACTACGAGCTATGAGCTTCAGCCAAAGGCTGAACGAGCTTCTTCATTTATTTCGCTCCCCTACAAAAAAAGACTGCCGGGAGTGTCTTAATCATAATTTTAAAATCTAAAAGTAAGGACCAATTATCTATATATTTTAAATCTAAATTCATCCATTCATCAAAATCTGTTATTTTGTTACGGCCGTTTATTTGCCATAAACAGGTGATACCGGGTTTCATGCTTAAACGTCTTCTTTGCCAATGATCATATTTTTCTACTTCATGGGGTATCGGCGGGCGCGGTCCAACTATGCTAATGTCACCTCTAAAAACATTCCATAACTGTGGAAATTCATCTATACTGCATTTACGCAAAAACTTGCCGGGTTTAGTCAGTCGAGGATCATTTTCTATCTTAAATACCGGACCTTCCATTTCATTTAAATGTCTTAAACCATCAAGCTGGGTTTCAGCGTCATCAACCATTGTTCTAAACTTATAAAACATAAACTTTCGATTTGTAAGGCCGCTTCTTTCCTGACAAAAAAATATCGGACCTTTAGAAGTTACTTTTATAATAATTGCTGTCACCAAAAATACCGGCGATAAAAGTATAAGTCCTATGCCTGAAATAATCAAATCTAACAAACGTTTTAATAAAAGAAACCCGACTTTATCTGAAGTAGGTTCAAAAGTCAACATGGGTACTCCAAAAAAACGACCTTCTTTGGCTTCTGTAAATTTTAGTTTAAATAAATCTACTGCCACACTTACCCTGACACCTACGGTTTCACAATAATGGATCATTTCTTCTATTTCCTGTTTCCCCAACCATAACCGAGGGACAACAAACATAACCTGGTCAATAGGGTTATCTTTTAGAATTTCAGGTAAATCTTCAAATACCCCTATAACCGGACAGCCTTTTATTATTTTTCCTTTTTTATCTTTGTTTTCATCAATCAAACCAATAATCTTTAAACCCAATTCTTTATGGGTATCAATCATTTTCATAAAAGTTTGGGCCCTTAAGCCGGTACCGACAAGGATGATATTACGAAAGTTAAATCCTTTCTTACGTAAATGACGCAAACACAAAATAATAATAAGTTTTTCTAATAAAATAAATAGTGTAGCGGATATAAAGATGCTGCCTATAAAAACCCTGCTGACATAAGTTATTTTCAAAATATAACAAAAACTGGTAAAAACAAAAAAACCGAGAGTAGCGGTTTTTAATATAGTACAAATTATTTCCGATAATTTTTTAAGCCTAAATGACTCGTATATCCCGAAAAAATATATCGAACCACCCCAGATTGCAAGAAGTACAGGTAAAATCCAGACGTAATCTATAAAAAGGATATCAGGATGTAATCTTTGATGGAAAAAATATCCCACAAAAAAAGCCGCTGTTACAAGGATGATATCCCCAAACATCATTAATCGTCTAAAAAATGTTGCATGTCCTTTTAGCAT
>JAGLSE010000093.1 GCA_023135905.1 Candidatus Omnitrophota bacterium | reverse complement strand
GAGATGGTTATGCCTGGCGACAATGTTGAACTTGAAGTAAGTTTGATTCAACCAATAGCAGCAGAGAAAGAATTAAGATTTGCTATTCGTGAAGGCGGAAGAACTGTTGGCGCGGGAGTCGTTACTGAAATTATTGAATAAGCTGTTTAGAGGATATAATAAGAAAGAAAAATTATGATAAAATTAAGAATTAAATTAAAAGCTTTTGATCACAGGCTTTTGGATCAATCAGCTAAAGAAATTGCGGAAGTAGCTTTAAGGACTAGAGCCATAGTTAACGGGCCGATACCTATTCCAACTAAGAAAAAGATTTACACTGTGAATCGTTCAACCAATGTGGATAAGAAATCTCGGGAACAATTTATGTTAGCTGTACATAAAAGGATAATTGATTTAGATAATCCTACGCCTAAAACTATTGATGCTTTAAGGAAGTTGAACTTGCCTGCTGGGGTTAACGTTGAAATAAAACAGGAAATATAGAAAACACAGATTACCACAAAAATAAAATTAAAAGTTGTGGTAATCTGTGTTTTTTGTGGTATTCTATTTAGAACTAAATGACATTATGATTAAAGAAATTTACGGAAAAAAGATAGGCATGACACAAATTTTTGATGAACAGGGAAATTTAATTCCTTTAACATTAATTGAGACACCGCCCGCATGTTTACTGGAGATAATTAAATATCCTACTAAGACCAGAGTCAAAATTGGTTGTTTTAAAATTCATGAGAAGAAAATTGGCAAAGTAAAAAAACCTATTAAAGGTTATTTCGATAAATTTAAAGTTAGTCCTTACAAACTATTAAGAGAAGTCGAAATAGTAAAAGGATCTGATTTTTCTTTTCTTTCAGAACTAGTAGGAGAGAAAGTTGAAGAAGTCACTGTTATTGAAGAGAGTGTTAAAGTTTCGGATATAAGTTTAGAAAATAAGGAAAGCGAAAAAGAAGAAACTAAAGAAGAAATCTTGAATGTAGATTCTGAAGATGAAACTTTTAAAGAAGTAGAAGAAACATTGACCAATTCTAGAGAAGTTGGAATCGAAATTTTTCAAGTAGGAGATATACTTGATGTAAGGGCTAAAAGTCAGGGTAAAGGGTTTGCTGGACCTATGAAGAGACATAATATGCGTGGACAACCTGCAGCGCATGGCCATACAATGCATAGACGTACTGGTTCGATTGGAACTTCAGCTACTCCATCAAGAGTTTATAAGGGCAGGGACATGCCTGGTCATATGGGTGATAGCTTTGTAACAACAAAAAATTTAAAGATTATTAAAATTGATACAGATAAAAATATCCTTTTTATAAAAGGATCTATTCCAGGTGCCAAAGGTGCTGTCATCAGATTAAAAAAAGTTTGTTAAATATTTCAAAAAATTTAGATTATTATGAAACAAAAAATGAAAACAAAATCTACAAAAATTGAGTTTAAAAGTTTAGAATTAGATGTCTTAAATACTAACGGTGAATCGGTTGAGAAAATTAATTTTGATGAAACTATTTTTGACGGTAAAATTAATCCTAATTTAATGCATCAAGCTGTTGTGACTTATTTAGCAAATAAAAGAAGTGGATTAGCTTGTACCAAAACTAAAGGGGAAGTACGTGGCGGGGGCAGAAAGCCTTGGAGACAAAAAGGAACCGGACGTGCTAGGGTCGGGTCTAACAGGTCGCCTCTTTGGCGTGGTGGAGGAGTTACGTTTGGACCAAAACCTCATTCCTTTAATAAAGATTTACCTAAGAAAATGAAATTATTGGCTCTAAAGAGTTCTCTTAATGTAAAGCTGCATGAAGAAAAGATTATAGTTTTAAATGAGTTAACTTCGGTGTCTCCCAAAACTAAAGATTTCGTGAAAATTATTAATAATTTAAAATTAAATCAAGATAAGATAAGACTTGTTCTTGTCTCGGTAGAAAATAATATAAAATTGGGATCCAGTAATTTAGAGAAAGTATTATTATGCCGTGCGGATGATGTTAATACAATCGATGTTTTGAATTGCAAAAAATTAATTATCACAAAAGAGGCATTAAAAGTAGTAGAAGAAAGGGTTAAGAAATGTCTTTAATAAAAAGTATTTATTCAGTTATTAAATCACCCTTATTAACCGAAAAGTCAAACAGGGAGATGGGGTTTGGTAAGTATGCTTTTTGGGTAGATAAAGAGTCAAATAAGATTGAGATAAAAATGGCTGTAGAAAAAGTTTATAATGTTAAGGTTGAAAAAATTGCTACCATGGTTGTAAAGGGAAAAATGAAAAAAATTAGGGCTAATCAGCCGGGCAAAACATCTTCATGGAAGAAGGCAATAGTGACATTAAAAAAAGGTTTTGAAATTAAAATAACTTAAATATTATGGGAATAAAAAAGTTTAATCCAATAACACCGTCCTTAAGATTTAAAGCGATATCAGATTTTGAAGAAATTACTAAAAGTACACCAGAAAAATCTTTGACTGTTAGTCTTAGCAAAAAAGCCGGTAGAAATAATAGGGGTAGAATAACTGTAAGAAGACGCGGTGGAGGACATAAAAGGAAATATAGAGTTATTGATTTTAAAAGAGATAAATTTGATATTATTGGTACAGTAATTGCTATAGAGTATGATCCGAATAGAAGTTCTCGTATAGCTTTAATACAATATCCTGATGATGAGAAAAGATATATTATTTGGCCGGATAAAGTTAAAGTTGGAGATGAGATCATAAGTAGTTTAGAAGCGCAGATAGATATAAAACCCGGTAACAGTATGAAGTTAAAATATATTCCTATGGGTTCAGTTATTCATAATATTGAAATGAACGCGGGTAGGGGAGGTGTTTTGGTTAGAAGTGCTGGTAATTGTGCGCAGTTGATGTCTAAGGAAAAAGGGTTAGCACAATTAAAGATGCCTTCAAGCGAAATACGATTAATAAAGGTCGAATGCCGAGCTACCATAGGTCAGGTAGGGTTAAAGGAACATTCATCTTTTTGTCACGGTAAGGCGGGTCGGATACGCTGGTTAGGGAGACGTCCAAAAGTTAGGGGTGTTGCTATGAATCCGATTGACCATCCACATGGTGGTGGAGAAGGAAGGGCAGGCCAAGGTAATCCACATCCGGTTACACCGTGGGGTAAACCGACTAAAGGGGCTAAAACAAGAAAACCAAAAAATAGAAGTTCTAAATTTATAGTTAAGAGGAGAAATAAAAAATGAGTCGTTCTCTTAAAAAAGGTCCATTTATTGATCAAAAGCTGTTAAAAAAAGTTGAAAAAGCAAAATGTGCGGGAGACAGAAAAGCAATAAAAACATGGTCACGTAGTTCAATGATTAGTCCGGATTTTGTGGGATTGACTTTTGCTGTTCATAGTGGTAGAAAACATGTTCCGGTATTTATTGTAGATGGTATGGTAGGGCATCGTTTAGGAGAATTTGTTCCAACAAGAATGTTTAAATCTCATGGTGGAATAAAGGCTAAGAAGGCGATACAAAAGAAATAATAAAAATAATTATAATCTTTTAGATTTAGGAATAAACATATGGTATCAAAAGCAATAGCAAAATATATTAGAATTTCACCTACAAAAGTTAGGCCGGTTATGAAACTTGTTAAAGGAGATAATGCAAACATAGCTTTTGTAAAGTTAGGATTGATAAATAAAAAGGGTGCGGGTCTGCTTACTAAAGTTTTAAAATCTGCTGTAGCTAATGCTAAGGTAAAAGGTTATGAAGAGGCAACACTTTTTATTTCAAAGATTATTGCTAATCCGGGACCGGTTTTAAAGAGGTCTCGGTCCGCATCTTTTGGTAGGGCTTCAATGATCAGAAAAAGGACTTCGCATATTTTAATAGAATTAGATACATCACTAAAATTAATTGAAGGAGTAAAGGTAAGGTAAAATTATGGGACAAAAAGTACACCCTTATATTTTGAGAATTGGATTTGGTAAAGATTGGCTTTCGCGTTGGTTTACTGTTAATAAAAGAGAATATGCTAACTTTTTAGAAGAAGATGTAAAAATAAGAAAAATAGTTAAATCAAGTTATCCGACAGGTTCAGTGTCAATTATAATTATTGAAAGAGTTTCTATGGGTGTAATACGTGTTAAAATTAGGACATCTCGGCCAGGAGTTATTATTGGAAGAAGAGGTCAGGATATAGAAAGAGTAAAAAAAATATTATTTGAATTGGTAAAAAAAGAAATTTATATAGATGTTGAGGAAGTAAAAGACGCGTCTAAAGATGCTCAACTTGTTGCTGAACAAATTGGTTTTCAGCTAAAAAGAAGGGTTCATTTCAGAAGAGCTATGAAAAAGGCTATACAACAAGCTATAAATAGAGGAGCAGAAGGTATTAAAATTAGATGTTCCGGACGGTTAGGTGGTGTTGAGATTGCACGGAAAGAGACATATAAAGAAGGCAAAGTGCCTTTACAGACATTTCGTGCTGATATTGATTATGGATTTTTTATGGCAAATACAACCTATGGTGTAATAGGTGTTAAGGTTTGGATTTATAAAGGAATAAAAAATTTGGGTGATTATTTGGTTAATAATGTGCCAGTGAGAAAAGGTTAAGTATGCTAATACCTAAAAAAGTAAAGTATAGAAAAGTTCAGAAAGGTAAACGTAAGGGTTTAAGTGTAGGCGGTTCAAGTGTGAGTTTTGGTGAGTATGGTATTAAAGCTTTAGAGCCGGCTTGGTTAAAGAATAATCAAATAGAAACATGTAGAATAATTCTTACACGAAGGTTACGTAGAGGCGGAAAACTTTGGATAAGACTTTTCCCTGATAAACCTTACACTAAAAAACCCGCGGAGACCAGACAAGGTAAAGGTAAAGGTGAAGTTGCCGGTTGGGTAGCTGTAGTAAGAAGAGGAAAAGTTGTCTTTGAGATCGGAGGAGTACCAGAAGATTATGCGAGAGATTCTTTTAGATTAATCGCCTATAAACTGCCGTTTAAGACTATGTTTGTTACTAGAAATAGAGGAATTTAGCGGAGGCAAAATAAAGTGAAAATAAAAGATTTTAAAGGTCAGACAAAACAGGAGTTGCAGGATAAGCTGAACGAATTAAGTAAACAGCTTATGGAATTGCATTTTAAACGCCGAAGTAATGTTGAAAAACCTCATTTATTTAATAAAATAAAAAAAGATATTGCACGTATTCATACAGTAATAAATCAAAAAGAAGGAGTCTGAAGTGAAAATAGGTAAAGAATTGGAAGGTATTGTTGTTTCAGATAAAATGGCTAAAACTATAACAGTTTTAGTAAAGACAAAGACTTCGCATAAGTTATATAAACGGTTACAAGTAAAAAGAAAGAAATATAAAGCTCATGATTCAGAGAATAAAGCCAAACAGGGTGATAAGGTGAGAATTGTTGAAGCCCGACCGTATTCTAAAGAGGTTAATTTTAGGTTGATGGAGATTTTAAAATGATTATTTCTTGTGCGATAATAGATGTAGCAGATAATAGCGGTGCTAGAAAAGTAGGTTATATAGGTGTTATAGGTAAGAAGAATTCAAGATCCGCGGGAATAGGAGATGTAATTACTGGCAGTGTGAAAGAAGCTACACCAAATGCTCCGATAAAGAAAGGGGAAGTTGTAAGAGCCGTGATTGTTAGAACAAGTTTTGCAATTAAAAGAAAAGATGGTCTAGCAATTAGATTTGATAAGAATGCTTGTGTTATTATTGATAAGCAAGGTAATCCTAGAGCAACAAGAGTGTTTGGCCCAGTAGCGAGAGAATTAAGAGATAAATACGCGAAAATATTATCGCTTGCTCCAGAGGTTATTTAAAAAAGGAAAGATATGAGTTTAAGAATAAAAAAAGGTGATAAAATTTCAGTTATTGCTGGTAAAGATAAAGGTAAAACAGGCAAAGTTTTAAAGTTTGACAGAACTAAGGAAAAACTTATAGCAGAAGGGATAAACATCGCAAAGAAACATGCTCGTCGTAAATCTGAAAGTGAGCAGGGCGGTATAAAAGAAATACCGGCGTTGATACATGTATCCAATGTTATGTTGTTTTGTACTAGTTGTAATAAAGGGGTTAGGTTTGGGATTAAAGTATCCGATGATAAAACTAAAGCAAGGATTTGTAAAAAATGTCAGAAAGTAATATAAACGAAGAAAAGATTCCACGTTTTTTTGATCTTTATAATAAAACTATAAAGGCGCGATTAATGGAAAAATTCCAGTATAAGAATATTATGTCTGTTCCTTGTATTGAGAAAATTGTTATTAATATGGGAATAGGAGCAGCTACAGGGGATATAAAAATTGTTGATAAGGCAGCCCAAGAGTTAGGTTTGATAGCGGGACAAAAGCCTAAAATTTGCCGAGCTAAGAAAGCTATATCAAATTTTAAGTTAAGAGAAAATATACCTATAGGCTGTTGTGTTACTTTAAGAAAAAAACGAATGTATGAGTTTCTTGATAGGCTTATTAGTATTGCCACTCCTAGAATTCGAGATTTTAGAGGTCTTTCTTCTAATTCTTTTGACGGGAAAGGAAATTATAATTTCGGTTTAACTGAACAAAATATTTTTCCTGAAGTAAATATAGATAAAGTAAATAGAACCCAGGGGATGAATATTTCAATTCATACTACGGCAAAAACAGATGCTGAGGCTAAAGAACTTTTAAAGTCTTTTGGGTTTCCATTTAGGAGGTAAAATGGCAACTACATCAAAAATTGAGAAATGGAAAAAAGAAAATATTAAGGTTAAATATTCAACTAGACGTAAAAATCGTTGTCGACTTTGTGGAAGACCAAGAGGCTATCTTAGCGATTTTGAGCTTTGTAGAATTTGTTTTCGTGAACTTGCTTGGAGTGGATTGATACCGGGTGTTAAAAAAGCTAGTTGGTGAGGTTGTATTATTTGTAAATTAAACAATGGAGATGTATGAGTAGAAATGATTTAATGAGTGATTCATTTACAATAATAAGAAATGCAGCTAGAGTAAGAAAAGAAGATGCGTATATACCTTATTCAAAAGTAATTTTTGAAGTTTGTGCTATTTTGAAAAAAGAGGGGTATATAGAAAACTTTAAGGAAGTAGATTTAGATAATTTTAAAAAAATAAAGGTTTATTTGAAATATGATGGTAAAAAAAGTGTAATAATACAATTAAATAGAGTTTCTACGCCTGGTAGAAGGTCATATTTAAAAAGAGATGAAATTAAACCTGTTTTGAACGGATATGGATTAGGTATAATTTCAACATCTTTAGGGATGTTAACTGATAAAGAAGCTAAAGAAAAGGGTGTTGGTGGTGAATTTATAGGACAGGTTTGGTGAGATAATAATTGGCTAAAAACCAATGTAAATTTATTTAAAATAGTTTTTATATAAAAATTGAAATATCAGGAGCAAAAATGTCTAGAGTTGGTAAAGAACCGATAAATATAGTTAAGGGCGTGGAAGTAACATTCGAAAATAGCTCTATTTTAGTTAAAGGTTCCAAAGAAAAGTTAAGTTTAACAATACCTTCGGGAATTGTTGTTGAGAGAGATGGTGAAACCTTAATAGTTACGAGAGAGAATGACTTAAAATTAGTTCGAAGTTTGCATGGAACAATTAGGGTATTAATTGCTAATATGATTAAAGGTGTTAGCGAGGGTTTTAAAAGGGAGTTAGAAATTGTTGGTGTGGGATATAAAACTAGTATGAAAGGTAAGACTCTTATTTTGAATGTTGGGTTTTCTCATTCGGTAGAAATTGATACTCCTGAAGGGTTAAAGGTTACGACTCCTTCTTTAACTCGTATAGTTGTTGAAGGTGTAGATAAACAAAAAGTTGGAGAATTTGCTGCTAAAGTAAGAAGGGTTAAGCGCCCTGAACCATATAAAGGTAAAGGGATAAGGTATTTTGGAGAAAAAGTACGTAAAAAAGTAGGGAAGGCGTTAGCAAAATGAAGAAAATAGGTAGAGATAGAAGACATAAACGTATAGCAAAAACTGTGAGAGGTACAGGTGAAAGACCTAGAATGGTAGTTTTTCGCAGTAAGAAAAACATTTTAGTGCAATTGGTTGATGATTCTATTCAAAAAGTAATAGTAGGATTTTCAACTTTAGGTAAAGATTTTAAGGGAAAGAATATAAAATCTTCAGATATAAATGGAGCTAAAGAGATTGGCAAAATGATGGCATCGAAAGCAGTAGAATTAGGTTTTAAAAATGTATGTTTTGATAGAGGTGGTTATAAATATCATGGAAGAGTGAAAAGTTTAGCCGAAGGGGCACGAGAAGGAGGACTACTATTTTGAAAGAAGAAACTAATAAAGGAAAGATTAATAAAGTAGATCCTGTTGCTAATCAGAAAGAAATTGCATTAATTGAAAAAATACTTTTTATTAATAGGACTACTAAGGTAACTAAAGGTGGTAAAAACTTAGGGTTTTCGGCATTAGTAGTCGTTGGTGATGGTGTATCTAAAGCTGGATATGCCTTGGGTAAAGCAAATGAAGTTGCGAGTGCCATACGAAAAGGTATAAATAAAGCAAAAAAAGTAGTTGTAGAAATTAACAAAAAAGATACGACGATACCTCATAGGATTGTAGGTAAATTTGGGGCAGTAGAGATAATGCTTAAACCGGCTAGTAAAGGTACGGGCGTTATTGCTTGTTCTCCGGTTAGAGCTATATGTGAATGTGCAGGTATTAAGGATATACTAACTAAAAACTTAGGGAATTCGACTAATCCAACAAATGTAGTAAAAGCTACTTTTCAAGGTTTAGCAAATTTAAAGTTTTAAGTTATTTTTAAAATTGTTCAGACAAGAGCAAATAAAAATTCTGTAATAAATCATAATGTTAATTTGAGGTAAAAATATGGATTTATCTAATATAATAGTTAAAAGAAAAAAAGCACCAAAAAGATTAGGCAGAGGTACTGGTAGTACAACAGGTAAGACTAGCGGTAGAGGTCATAATGGTTCAGGACAGAGAAAAGGTAAAAAAACTCCATATGCTGGGTATAGAGGAGGAAGTTTGTCTTTTGCCAGAGCCTTACCTAAACGAGGGTTTACTCCGAAAAGAAGAACAGTTTATCAAGTAGTCAATTTGTTTGATATAAAGAAAATAGATAAAGATAATATAGAAGTAACTCCTGAATTTTTAAAGAAGATGAATCTTATTAGAGATGAACTAAAACCTATAAAGATTCTCGCAAAGATTGATGGAGAATTTAAAGTAAAGGTTGTAGTTAAAGCAGATGAGTTTTCATTACGTGCTAAAGAAATGATAGAATCTGCCGGAGGTCAAGCTGAGTGTTTGAAACGGTAACAAATATTTTCAAGATAAAAGAGTTAAGAAAGAAGATTTTGATAACTTTTGCTCTATTAATTGTTTATAGGGTAGGTTGTTTTATACCTACAGCTGGTATTGATAGTTCTAGATTAGCAGATTTCTTTGATAAAATGGCTAAGACTCAAGGACAGACCCTTTTAGGAATGGCTAACCTTTTTACTGGTGGAGCCTTGACTAGATTAAGTATATTTGCTTTGGGAATTATGCCCTATATTTCAGCTTCTATTATAATGCAGCTGCTTACAGCAGTTATTCCTTTTTTAGAGCGAATTGCTAAAGAAGGTAAGGCTGGTTATGAGAAGATTAATCAGTATACACGATATTTGACATTTTTTTTATGCATAGTTCAAGGATATTTTTTATCTTTATGGATTATGAATCCTCAAAGTTTTCAAGGCGAAAGTATGGTTTTAATTAAAAGCGGATTTATGTTTAGTGTAATAACTGTTCTGACTTTGACGTGTGGTACAGTTTTTGTTATGTGGTTAGGTGAACAGATTCAGGAAAGAGGAATCGGTAACGGAATATCAATAATAATAACAGCTAGTATTATTTCACGGATACCTTCATCTTTACATCAATTGTGGCTGCTTTATTCTCCGTTTGATGCGGCTAACAGACAGATTAATACACCTACGATATTAGCTTTGATTATATTGTGGTTTTTAATGGTAATGGCTGTTGTCTTGTTTTCTCAAGCACAACGTAGAATCCCGGTCCAATACGGAAGAAGGGTTGTTGGTAGGAAAGTTTATGGAGGACAGAGCACTTATTTGCCAATAAAAGTAGATATGTCAGGAGTTATAGCTATAATTTTTGCAAGTAGTCTTATTTCTTTTCCAGCGACTATTGCTATGTTTTTGCCGAAAACCTGGGGCATAATAAATCTTATGCAAGGAATCATTCAGGAAAGAGGAATACTTTATAATCTGATGTTTATAGGCCTTATTATGTTTTTTATGTATTTTTATACTGCTATGGTATTTAATCCTTTAGAGATTGCCAATAATCTTAAAAAATATGGGGGTTTTATTCCAGGAGTACGTCCAGGTAAACCTACTTCAACTTATTTAGATTTTGTAGCCACTAGAATTGTATTTATTGGAGCACTTTATATAAGTTTTATTGCAGTGTTGCCAAATTTTGTTATGTATATATTTAATGTACCATCATATGCTTTAGCTTCCCTTTTTGGAGGCACAACCCTTTTAATTATGGTGGGAGTAGTTCTTGATACTATGAAACAGATTGAAGGCCAATTACTTGTAAGACATTATGACGGTTTCATTAAAGGCAGTACTTTAAAAGGAAGGAAATAAATGAAAGCAATAATATTTGGATCTCCGGGATCAGGTAAAGGTACACAAGCTGTTATTTTAAGTGAATATTTGAAGTTAAAAAAAATTTCATTAGGGGATATTTTGAGAGAAGAAGTAAAAAAGGAAAGTGATCTAGGTAAAGAAGTTAAAAGTTTTGTGGAGAAAGGTATCCTGGTTTCAGATGAACTAGTTTCCAGAGTTATAGAGGAAAATATTAAAATAGATAATTTTTTGTTAGACGGATATCCAAGGAATTTGAAGCAAGCCCAACATTTAGAAAAAACTCTAGAAAAAAATGATAAAAAATTGGATTTTTTAATTTATCTTGATATTGATGAAAAAGCGGTGGAAGATCGTTTGTCTCAAAGAAGAGTTTGTAAACTTTGCGGAGCTAATTTCCATTTAGAAAATATGCCGTCTAAAGAAGAAGGCGTATGCGATATATGTGATGGCGAGTTGATTCAAAGAAAAGATGATACACCAGAAGTTATAAAAAAACGTTGGGAGATATTTTCTAACGAAAGTAAATCAATATTGGAATTTTATACGGGTAAATTAAAGATAATTAAAGTAAATGCCAATGAAGATAAAGATAGCATTTTTAGCGATATCAAGGAGCAGCTCCAATGAAAAAGCCGTTAACTAATACTGAATTGAATACAATGAAAGAGGCTGGAAAAGTTGCCGGTGAAGTTTTAAAAGAATTAAAGTATTTCATCAAACCAGGGATTTCTACTCAAGATATAGAAAAATTTTTTGAAGATAAACTTAAAAAATATCCAGGAATGGAATCAGCTTTTAAGGGGTTTATGGGGTATCCAGCGTCTTGCTGTGTTTCGGTAAATGAAGAGATCATTCATGGTATTCCTTCAGCGAGATGTGTTAATGAAGGAGACCTTATAAGTGTAGATTTGGGGATAAAGTATAAAGGATTATTTGTGGATACTGCTTATACGTATATAGCGGGTGAAGGATCGGTTTTGGCAAAAAAGTTAGTTGAGGTTTCAATAGAATCATTAAATAAAGGAATAGAAAAAGTAAGGGTAGGTATGAAATTGGGAGATTTAGGTTTTGCTATACAGAACTTTGTTGAGGAAAATAATTTTTCTGTAATAAGAAAATTTGTCGGTCATGGCATAGGCAGAAAATTACATATAGAACCTGAAGTACCGAATTTTGGAGATAGAGGTCAAGGTTTGGAATTAAAAGAAGGTTTTGCTTTAGCGGTTGAACCAATGGTTTCAGCGGGAACTTACGATGTGGATATATTAGAGGATGGATGGACTGCTAAAACTAAGGATAATTCTTTATCTGCTCATTTTGAACATACAATAGCTATTACAAAAGATGGGCCATGGGTATTAACCAATTAACAAAGGATTAAAAGATATGAAAGTAAAAGCTTCGGTTAAAA
>JAGLSE010000092.1 GCA_023135905.1 Candidatus Omnitrophota bacterium | reverse complement strand
TTAAGATATCTTTACGGTATAGGTCCGGTAACTTCTTTAATAATTCTTAAGGATGTTGGTATTGATCCGGATAAAAGAGCTCATGAATTAAGTGAAGAAGAAGTTTCTAAAATAGCTATTCATATTCAAGCTAATTATAGAATAGAAGGTGAGTTGCGTAGAGAGATTTCACAAAATATACGAAGATTAACTGATATTAGTTCTTATAGGGGTTCTCGGCATAGAAAAGGACTGCCGGTTAGGGGCCAACATACTCGCCGTAATTCTCGTACACGTAAAGGCCCTAAAGCACGAGTCGGGGGTATTAAGAAGAAATAAGGATATTTAAGGAGATAAAATGGCAAAAAAGAAACGAAAGGAAAAAAAGAAGAAGGTACATTTAGTTTCCAATATCGGAGTTGCTCATATAAAAGCGACTTTTAATAATACAATGATATCAATAACGGATTTAAATGGAAATGTTTTGGCTTGGGCTTCAGCTGGTACTTCCGGATTTAAAGGAGCAAAAAAATCAACACCTTATGCCGCGCAAATAGCATCTTTTAATGCGGCTAAACAGGTAAAAGATATGGGATTAAGAGAAATAGAAGTGTTAGTCAAAGGACCGGGGCCTGGTAGAGAATCCGCGATAAGGTCATTGCAGGCCGCAGGTTTAGCTGTTAAAAAGGTTAAGGATATAACTCCAATGCCTCATAACGGATGCAGGCCAAAAAAGAAGAGAAGAGTATAAAACGTAATTATATATTGGAGAATAAATATGGGAAGATATGTAGATGCAAAGTGTCGATTATGTAGAAGAGCCGGGATGAAATTATTTTTAAAAGGCCAAAGATGTGAAACAGAAAAATGTTCTTTTTCAAAGAGACCAACTCCTCCGGGAATGGTTGTCAAAAGACCATCAAAACCTACAAATTATGCTTTACAGTTGAAAGAAAAACAGAAATTAAAAAGAATGTATGGCATGCTTGAAAAGCAGTTTAAACGGTTTTTTTCAATAGCAAATAAATCTAAAGGGGTGACAGGAAGAACATTGATACAACTTTTAGAGAGAAGGTTAGATAATGTAATTTTTAGGTCATTATATGCTTTTTCGCGGAATCATGCTAGACAAATTGTTAGGCATGGCTTTGTTTTTATTAACGGCAAAAGAGTTGATATACCTTCATATATTGTGAAAGAGGGTGAAAATATTGAGATTAGAGCAAAAGAAGCACTTCAACTAGTAATAAAAGATTGTATTGAATCAAACGCGAAAGGAAGAAGTGTACCAACATGGCTGCAAGTTGATAATCCAAATTATAAAGTAGGGATTGTTCGGCTTCCTGAGAAAGAAGATTTGATAATACAAATAAATGAACAGTTGATAGTAGAACTTTACTCGAAATAGAAAATAGCGAGAGTGAAAAGTCAATATAGTAAAATGTAATTTTTCATTGGCTTTTTTTCTTTAATCAAGTTTAAAATTGATTCAAATAAAGGTTAGAGGAGGTAAAATATGGGGATAACATGGCGGGATTTTCAATTTCCTAAAAGAGTAACAGTAGATCAAGATAATTATACTCCGCACTATGGTAAAATTATAGCTGAACCTTTGGAAAGAGGTTATGGTGTAACAATAGGAAATGTATTGAGAAGAGTTCTACTTTCCTCTATTGAAGGGGCGGCAGTTACATCTGTAAGAATAGAAGGGGTTCATCATGAATTTTCTACTATAGAAGGAGTATTAGAAGATGTCCCTGAGATAATTCTTAATCTTAAAAATCTTGTTTTACGTTCATACTCTCGTTCTCCTAAAAAGATTTATATTAAAGAAGAAGGTCTAAAAGAAATAAAAGCTAAAGATGTTATTACCGATGAAACAATAGAAGTTATAAATCCTGATTTGCATATTTGTACCCTTACTTCAAAAGGTGCAAAATTAAATATTGAAATGGAAGTGGGTAGAGGGAGAGGTTTTGTTCCTTCTGATGGGAATAAAAGAGAAGGTATGCCGGTAGGAGTTATACCTATCGATTCGATTTTTACACCAGTTAAAAGGGTATGTTTTAGAGTTGAGAACACTCGAGTTGGTAAACGCACAGATTACGATAAATTAATTTTAGAAATATTTACTAATGCAAGTATAGAACCCAAAGAAGCTTTGATATATGCTTCTAAAGTTATGAATAAACATTTGGAACTTTTCTTCACCTTAGGAGAATTACCGGAAGAGGAATATGAAGAATTATCTCCTGAAGAAGTATCTCTTTATGAAAAACTGAAGATACCTGTTTCAGAGTTAGAATTATCTGTACGCAGCGGGAATTGTTTAAGAGAAGCTAATATAAAGACTTTAGCAGAATTAGTTGATAAAACAGAACCTGAGATACTTAATTATAGAAATTTTGGAAAAAAGTCTCTTAATGAAGTGGGGGCACTTCTTAAAACTATGGGACTTAGTTTTGGATTAAAAATTGATAAGGATAAGTTAAATTCATTATGAGACATTTGAAAAAAAGTCAAAGATTGTCACGTTCTCACTCTCAGAAGAAAGCTTTAGTAAAATGTTTATTAAGAGCAGTAGTAATTAATGAACGGATCACAACAACTACAACAAAGGCAAAATATTTAAGGACAGATGTTGATAGATTAATTACCTTAGCAAAAGAGAACACTCTTTCTTCTAGGCGCATAGCATATCAACGATTGTGCGACCATGTTTTAGTTAAGAAACTCTTTGATGAGATTGGACCTCGTTTTGTAAATATTGAAGGTGGATATTCACGAGTTTTAGCTTTGGGTAATAGAAAAGGAGACGGAGCGTCAATGTCTCTTTTTGAGTTAACCAAATTGCCCGTTAAAGCTGTACCGGTTAAAGGAAAAGTTAAAAAGGGTATAAAGAAGGTTACTAAGGTCAAAGAATTGAAGAGTCCTGATATAAAAGATAAAAAGAACAAAGATAATCTTATTTCAGGGGTTAAAAAAATATTTAAAAAAGAGAAAGATAAATCTAAATAATTCACTTTTTTAATAAATTTTTTTTCTAAAAATATCTTTGAACAATTTTTTTGTAAAGATTGTTTTATTGGTAATATTTAACTATGAACCCACAAGTAGATTTACTGAATAAATCAGCTACAATAAAAATCACTGCTTTAACTAAAAAAATAATAAAAAAAAATAAGGATGTAGTTATTTTTACGGCAGGTGATTTTGATTTTGATACTCCGGCTACTTCTTGTATTTCATATATAACTCAAAGAGCTGCTTTAGTAGTTTTAAACGATTAAGTATTTTAAGTAAATAAAAAATATGTCAAAAACCTTTATAGAAAAAATACTTACTTCTCATTCCAAGGTTTCTTTAAAAGCTGAAGATTCAGGGATTTGTGATATCGATTTTTTGTTTTCACAAGATCAGACTAGTGATGAAGTTTTTAATGAGATTTTAAAATTAAAAAAGACGATTTCTATACCAAAAAAATATGCTTGTATAATTGATCATAATTCACCTTCTCCAGATGTAATTCCTTCAA
>JAGLSE010000091.1 GCA_023135905.1 Candidatus Omnitrophota bacterium | reverse complement strand
ACAATTCGCTTCTTCTTTATAACCCACAAACCCGCTAAACCCGTTAACCTTTCATACAACTCTCTAACCTTTTCATCCTGCAGCTTCTATAAATAAACTTATCAACGTCCCCTTAATCCCTTCAATTATATTTATTAATGGTATCTACATTCAAAAAATCTGAAATACGATAGATGTGTAACATCAATATTTTTTGAGGGCAATGCTGCCTGGATAAAATTAATTTTAGACAGAGGTATTGTCCTCAAAAATATTGCCGCGAGTTTACTCGCAGCTCGTATTACAATTTTTCAAACCCTTCGTGCAAACAAAGAGTCATCTTCGTGAACTTCGTGGCTTCGTGTGAATCTCTCTTTTTCTTTAGTTTTTTCTCCCTAAGTACCAAGAGCTAAGAGCTTCTTCACCTTTATAACCCGCTAACTCGTAAACCGTTTATACAACTCTCTAACCGTTTATCTTTTTTTTCATTTGATCGAGTCTATCTAAATAATATTTTTCTTTTTTTAAAAGTTTTTCAGCGTATATTGCAAAAGATTCCATATCGTCCAGGGTAGGTTTACTTTGAAACTCAATCTCATTTTCCAGTAAAAAATGCCCAAGAAAAGTATACCCAACACCTAAAAGGTCTAAATAATTTTTTATATCCGAATTTTTATTTTCTCTATAAGATACACCACAAGCCAAATAAACCCTTTCCATAGATTCCTGTATAATATCTTTGGGATAAGGCAATGCTGATTCCCTAATTCCATAAGGAAGTCTTTCGCTATTCTTAGACGAAAAATCCAAATAATCTTGGACTATTTCTTTGGCTAAATTCAATTCTTCTTCCATTAATTATAAACCGCCCATTTTTTACTGCACTTACTACAAACAAATACACGATAACTGCTATGTTCCTCTTTTAAAATCCAAGTATGAGCACAAGACATACAAAACTCCTACCAAATAGATTCCCGACACCTACATATCATATATAAAATGTCTACCATGTAAAAACAAAAAACATTTTAAATATTTTTTTTATAAAATACGATTAAATGTTTAGTATATGGAAGATACTATCATCTTGCCCAAATAGGTCAAGATTAAAATAGACAAAAATATATTCAATTAATTAAATTATCTAACAATGTGTACTTATTCAACTCAGCCCTTATTGTTCCTTATAGCTCTAACCATTTCAGCTATATCTTCTTTGTACATCGAAGTTGATTTTTTCCACTTTTTATAAGCAAAATCATAATCAAGTTTTATTTCGAAAGCCCCCTTCAAACAACTTTCAGCTTTTCTCTTTTAAAGCAGTATAACATAACAGACACCCATGCTAACTTCCCAATTCCATAAATTCCATGCATAGTTTAGGAGTTTCCCCATCAAGTTATTCTTTAGAAGTAACAAACCATTCCTCCATCAATTCATTCATTCTTATAAAAAATTTTTTTATTTCTTTTTTAGATATACTATGAAGATCCGAAAATTTTATTCCCACCGAATACATACAAATGTTTACACATACCTTCTCAATCGGACTTTTTTTTTGCTGTCAAACACAAATATTAATCCGTCTGTAAGAATACCCTATTTTGAAATTTGTTTGTATGTGTTTATAAAAATTATCCTTGACAAGGATTATTGGCTATATATTCACGGATATTGTTTAATGATTCGCCTATACGTATCATACGACCATAAAATGATTTTTGCCACTTAAAGGCTGTGTCATTTAATTGATTTATTCGTTTGGATGCAGCAGATTTAAACAAACCGGTGACAACCAATAAATTATTCTTTTTTGTATTTTTACTACGCTACATCTTTTATGCTTCAATACATATATACTTTTTTTCTTTACTCAATACTCTTCTTTTTTCTACAATTTATGACGCGAACGCAGTGAGCACACTAAGCCCATTGGATAGCTCACAAATCTTTTACATTTTTGAGCAGGTCTCAGCGTTAACAGTTCGTGGAATTTTTACTTCTTAAAAATGCACGGCTGTAAATATGACGTTTAGCACAAGCTAAACTTATGACTTCTACTACACATCTTTATTTCGATACTTTCCCTTCTCTCGTAGTAAATCTTTTCTACTTTACAAATATTACAAGATTTCGACTATCTCATCTAAAGATTTTCTTTTCTTTTCTATTATTTTGGTGTGACCTTTTTTCGAGTAACCTAATGGAGTAATTGAAAATACACATTCGTTTTCTTTAAGTGCAAGAGTTTGCCTTAAAAAGTTATTGTCAAAAGCTGCTATCCAACAAGCACCTACTCCTTCGTTTTCAGCAAAAAGAATAATGTGATCCATGGCTATTGTTAAATCTGTTTCAATTGAATTATAATTATCCAGCTGTCTTATCCAGGATTTTGTTCTATCTCCGACAATTATCAATATATGTGGGGCATCTTTAAACCATGGTTTATTGTAGCAAGGTCTTACTTTATCTAACATCTTTTTTGATGAAACAACTAAAAATCTCCAAGGCTGTTTATTAGCTGCAGATGGTGCTAATCTGCCGGCATTAAGGATCCGCTTTAATACGGCTTCGTCTAATGGACGATTAGGATCATAATCTCTTAAGCTTTCTCTATTTTCTATTAATTCATTAAAATCCATAAAAAAAATATTTTTTGTATGTTTACTTTATTTTCTTAGTGCCCGGCAAAACTACTTCAGTTATATTCGGTAGTTGGTTATAAACCTTTTTATATATCTCATTATATTTATCTTTAGCCCCTATTAAAGAAAAGGTTAAAGGCATTACCTGCTTTGCTTGTTGGCTCATAGAAGCTGAAACATTTCTAATATCCCATTGAGCGTGTGAATCCTCTCTTAATCTTGATATATGATACAATTCACGGGCACTAACCCTTATTAATACTCGTTTTCTATGAGCATTGGTCAAGATATAGGGTGCAACTAAAGGAATGTTTTTATAAATCGTATTATATGCGTCATTAGTTTTATGAATTATATCTTTAAAATAATCTTCCATTCCAATATTTTTAATAGATTCGGGAATGGTTATACCTAATCCGGGATAATAGGGTTGAGCTGTAATTGTGGACATACGGTGTCTTTTAAGTTGACCAAAACAGGCTGACGACAATGCAATATTAAATGTTAAATTCACATATTCAAATTCTCTGGGCATTGAATCGTAAAATTGCATATTTTTACAAGTAGTTCTAAAAATATTCTTCTTATCCTGTTCTGTTAAATTTTTTACTATTGATAAACACTGTTCATACGGCAAATTTGATGAAACATGCAGTATGGACGCAGCTATAATATTATCTCCATCTTTGGTGTATTCAACTAACCGAACATCTTGCGATTTTTCATCGGGTGAATAAGCTGCAGCTGTTGCTAAAATTTTTTCCGTTATTTTTTTTAGTTCTGAAAATGTATTCTGGTCTCTATCATTTGCTTCATGAAAAATAATAATTGATGGAGCTACTTCAGAAACTTGTTCATATATCGCACGACCCAATAATTTAATTTCCTGTAACGGATGCGAAGCAAAACGTCTTAATAAAAGCTCTAAATTACGAGCGTTAATAGTTTGCCCTACCTGAGCCTCTGTAGATAATGAAGTAATATACCTCGCATCTTCTTTTGCCCATCCTTCCAATAAATTGTGATTTTTAGGATTTTTAGCAAGCTCAGCGTTTTCAGCAAAAACATATAATTTTAATTTTTCTAATAATTTAAAATAAGCTTTATTTTGTTTACTGATTGTTTCTATAAATAGATTTTCTAAATTACTATTTTTAATTTCTTCCGGAAGAATAAAATCGTTATCCAAAGTTATATACCTTTGAGATTTCTCAGTATAAGAACATAACCGAAACTTTTCAAGTTCTTCCATAGCTAAACGGGAAACTCCAAGAATATCTAGATTAAAAACAGCGTGCTCAGCTACAGAATGATGACCCATTTTAAAAATAATTGTTGAATTTAATTTACGAGTTTTTTCCACTTCATCCCGAGCGTCTTTACGTATCTCATTAATAGGGCGAGGGTCTCGGCTAATACGGGCATAAGAAGCTGAAATAACTTCAGGAGTTAAATCTTCTCTTTTACCTGCTTTTGCTTCGATATCACGAAGTACCTTTGTATCAACATTAAACCCTGCTAAATTAACTTTCATTTTACACAATCCTTGATTTTATTACGTTAACTGCTATTACTTTAATCATCATTTATTCTATAGTTGGCCTCTTACAAGATTAAATATTATAACAGAAGTTTTTCGTTTATGTAAAGTATTCATTTTTGATTAATTTTTATCTTGAATATGTGAATTTTATAATAAACGAAGATATCTATTATTTTAAATTAATTCCTTTTATCTCGAAAACCTTCCATTTGTTATTTTCTTTAATCCACCGCAATTCAACATTCTGTTCAATAAACAAATATTGCTCTCCCTGTCTAACCTTAACAATTGATTTACCCTTTAATTTTGTTAATGCGTCTTTATTCCCTTTATATGTAACAATAGAAACATCTGACAACTCTATCTCAACTTCCTCTACAAACTTATACAATTGACTATAAACTACTAATAACTCATCTAATTTTTTTATCTCCGGCAATACTTCTTTCTCAAATTTTACAATACAATCATCCTTAAACAAACTTTTTAATTTTTTAACTTTTACTATAAAAATAAAATTATTATCATTTTTTTCTTTAGTTGCAATCTCTACCAGTTGCCCTAAATTCTTCTTAATAATCCTTTTATCACTATTAAATAGTAAAAAAAGTATACCAACAAAGCCTAAGCCGATTATTATAGCGATAATTTTGTTCTTCATAATAAATAATAGTTATGTCTATAACCTCATTAACATAATAAACGAATAAACTATAGCTATTAAGGTTAATATAAAGATAAACAACCCCATAACTTTAGTGTTACGCAATTCTTTTCTTATAGATATAGGTTCAATTTTCCAATTTATTTTTTCGTAAAACTTTTTCTGATATTCTATTGTTTTATCGGGATAAAGAAATATAAATCTGCCGATAAATAAAAAAAATATATTACATAGTATAAGCCCTCCATAAATTAACATAAAGTTATTATATCACGTATAAAAAACAAAATAGCAGGAAAGTTAATATCCTGCTATTTATCACTAATTAAATTATACTTTTTTATTATCTTGATATTATATCACTATTCTCTTCTATTAACATCTAATCACAACTCTTATTCTGGATTATTATCTTTATCCGACTTGGTATTTTCTTCATTTATTCCATTCTTCTTCGAATAAAAATTATATCCATCGTCGTTTCCGTAAGCATCCTTATCTTCAATTGATTTTATATATGTATCCATTTCTTGACTATGACTTCTTGATCTAACTTGTTCATCTCTTTCTCGGGAGGAATCTTCAACTCTCATACTTTCTGAAGGTTTAGTATA
>JAGLSE010000090.1 GCA_023135905.1 Candidatus Omnitrophota bacterium | reverse complement strand
AACAAAAGAACTTCGTGATTATATGATCTCGGAAGTGCTGAAAACCATACCCAATTCAAGATTAAACGGCTCAAAAGAATTTAGACTGCCTCACAATGCAAACTTTAGCTTCAAAGGAATTGAAGGGGAGAGTCTTTTGATGATGCTTGATCAGGAAGGAATCGCAGTCTCAACCGGTTCTGCATGTTCATCAACATCTCTTGCCCCGTCACATGTCCTTTCTGCGATGGGAATACCTCCAGAGATTGCCCATGCCAGCATCAGATTCACGTTTGGAAGAGATACAATGAAAGAAGACATTGACTATGCTTTAAAAGTTTTAAAAGAAAAAATAGAGAAGTTAAGAGAAATTTCTGGGATGTAAATATATTATTCTAAAATTGTTTTATAAAATCTAAAAAAATTAAGTCTTTATTTATGAAATTAAACTTATGTTCAATTTATTTAAAAGCAAAAAACTAAAATGCGAGATATGTTTTACTCCGCTTGAAAAAAGAAAGTATCATTTTTTTGATTCAAGCTACCGTGGCTTAAACAAGAATAAAAATAAAGAAAAGTTGAAACTTTGCACTGTTTGTCTTATGAAAAAGTATAAAGAATATCTGAATAATTTCAAGCATAAAGCAATAATAATAGAGCCATTTAAACCACTTAATGCTTACCAGTTTTATGTGTTTGAAGACATGACAAAATATGGCTGGAAAAAAGAACAGATCCAGTTATTTAGAAATTTAATTTCAGGCAACAGAGATTGTGTGAAATGTGGCCAACCAGCTCCTTTTTTGTTATATCCTCCCGAAATTTATTCAAAGGATCCTTATAAATTTGAAATAATTCCAAACTGCAAGGGGAAATATTTATGCGCCGTCTGTATATGCAAACATCTTGAAAATGTTATAAGAAGAGAACAGATATTTTTTGATGAAGTATGGCCTCCTATGAAAAATGATGGACTTGCAACATCTTTTGAATGTTAGATTTATAGGAACCTCTGAAAAACTAATAGATTTCCCCCCAGTCAGAGTCTCCCGTTAGGGGACTCTGACAAGAAGACACATTTAAGATAATACTTCCAACAAATTTCTGGAATACAGAAAGGAAGTTAAATGAATAGTCTTATGAAAATCGTGAACTTAATATAAAAAATAGGTTTAATGATTAAAAGTAGTTGGTATTTTAAAAAATTATATTTGAAATGACAAAGTTCTTATAGCCTCTAAGTGGCTTTAAGAGCCACTTAGAGGCTATAAGATTGTAGTTATTTGGATAATGTTTTTTTTAAAATTCTGCATAATTATTAAACCTAAACTAGTTTAATAATTAACCTTGATTATATTTAACCTTAAACTAAATTTAACCTTTTCACCAACTATTTTTAACTATTAAACCAAAAAATATGTGCAAAAATACCAAAAAAATATTAACAGTACTAACTTATTTTATTTTAATTTTTATAATTATTCTTACATTTTCTATAGTTTCTATAGCTTTTATATTTAATGACAATGCCATCAAAAATTTTTTTAGTTTTACGCTTATTATGTCATTTATATTGCTAGGACCATCGCTATTCTTTATACTAATTACCAATATCCTTTTAAATTCATTTAATATTATTAAAAAAGAGAAAAGCGTAAAAATGGTTGTTAAAGTAAGAAAAGTATCAGAACATTTTTTTATATTATTAATTACAATGATTTTTATAAGCGCAATTTTCTCTAACTATTAAAATAAATTGAAAACGACAAATATGTATACTCATATTATAGTCCATTACGATGAAATTACATTAAAGGGGGGTAACAGACCCTTTTTTGAGAGTGCTTTGATAGGCAATATTAGAGAATTTATAAAGGAAATTAAATACGATAATATT
>JAGLSE010000009.1 GCA_023135905.1 Candidatus Omnitrophota bacterium | reverse complement strand
TAAGTGGTTTAGGCAGGTCGGAGCCCTATATTATCTAATATAATCCAATGGTTTAAAATAATGTCAATGAACAAATATATTCAAAAAATAAAAAAAAATAATTGGGAACCATTTAACAAACGTTTAGGACAACGTTCTTTTCACGACCACATTATTCGTATTAATGACAAAAATGGATATTACAAATGGACACAAAATATTGTGTCTCTACGATAGATTGCCTGTTTATTGATTACCAATTAATTTATTTGACAAGAATTCTGTCAGAGGTATAATTTGTTTGTTCTTTAAAAATATAGTATTATTATTTCTGGTGCTGTAAAGCTTAATAGGGAATTCCGTTAAATTCGGAAACACTCCCGGTGCTGTAACCTTTTTCTTGTCTATAAAAGGATAAGAATTTTTTTAGCAATTAATGTCACTATACTTAAGTAAAATTAAGATGGGAAGACCGCTAAAAGATTAAGGAAGTCAGAAGACCTGCCAAAAATATTATCTGTAGATTTTGCGTGGAACATAGTCTATATGATAGTTATACCCGGGTTAAGAAATAGGGTGCACCCCGACTGATATGTCGGGTTTTTTTATTTTTAGCGGTAAAAGTTTTTGAGCATAAAAAATAAAATCAGGTATTTTTTTTATATAAATTAAATAAAAAAGAATAGAAGAAAATAATGATGAGAAAATTTAATAAAAATGCTAATAAATTTGTATATTTAAATTTGTTGGTTTTATTTTTTATCAGCCCAGCTTATGGCGAAGATAAATTGTCTCAACGAATTGTTTCGATAGATCCTTCTGTAACCGAAGAAATATATATGCTTGGGGCTGGCGATAGATTGAAAGGGAGCACTATTTATTGTAAACGGCCCGAAGAGGCAAAAAATAATGAAAAAATAGGAACATTTCTTAATGTTAATTTAGAAAAGATTGTAAGTATTAATCCGGATATTATTTTTAATACACCTTTAACAGATAGAAGAGCTGTAAAAAAGTTAAAATCATTAGGGTTTAGATTGGTTGAGTTTTCTCAGCCTAAATGTTTTAGTCAGGTGTGTGACCAGTTTTTAAAAATTGGCGAAATTATTGGTAACGATAAAAAATCTCGGGAAATTGTCGATTTGGCTGATAATAATCTGAATAAGATAAAAGATGCGGTTAAAAATTTGAACCGAAAAAAAGTGTTTGTTCAGGTAGGAGCAAAACCTTTGTTTACTGTTAATAAGGATTCATTTATTAATGATTTAATTAATCTTGCCGGAGGTATAAATATCGGTCGAGATTCAAAGAAGGGTATATTTAGCCGGGAAGAAGTGATTAGGAATAATCCAGATTGTATTATTATTACGGCTATGGGGATTGCCGGGGAAGATGAAAAACGGACATGGCAGAAATTCAAGAATTTAAGGGCTGTAAAAAATGATAATATATATATATTTGATGCGGAAAGGTTATGTTCTCCAAATCCGGTAACTTTTGTTGATTTGGTGAAGGAATTCGCGTTAATCTTACATCCTAATCTAGAGATATAATAATGAATAAAAGATTGTTACATTGGAGTTTATGGATAATCGGTTTATTGGGACTTTTGCTGGTTATAACGATGTTTTCTTTATCAGTGGGTTCCAGTAAAATACCTTTTATGAAGATTATACCTTTACTGTTTGATAATCAGGAAACCACAGAAAAAATAATTCTTTTAAATATTCGTATCCCCCGAATTATTTTGGGTATAGCCATTGGCGGAGCTTTAAGCATTTCCGGAGTAATACTTCAGGGATTGTTTCGTAATCCTTTAGTGGAACCATATACCCTAGGTATTTCCGGCGGAGCGGCTTTAGGTGTATGTATAAATATCATCTGTAAATTAAATCATTTATCTGTGGCTACGTTACCTATTTCTGGATTTATAGGCGCAATGGTGGTTGTATTATTAACTTATTCCTTAGGTATGAAGAAAGGAATTTTAAAGATACAAGGATTACTTTTAACAGGGGTAATGATAAGTTTTATTGCTACCTCATTGGTTATGCTTTTAATGGCTATGTCCAGCAGCCAAAATTTGCAAGGGATTATTTTTTGGATAATGGGTTCATTAGATGAACCGGATTGGATACTTATATCTATAATGTTAGTTTCTTCGGCAGCAGGTTTGATAATAGCCTATTTTTTTTATACTGATTTAAATGCTCTTGCTTTAGGTGAAGAAGAGGCTAGGCATTTAGGTATAAATGTTGAAAGAACTAAAAAATCACTTTTTCTAATAGCATCGATATTAACCGGAGTAAGTGTATCGGTAGGAGGTGTTATAGGGTTTGTTGGTTTGGCTGTTCCTCATGTTGTGCGGTTGTTTTTTGGTTCAGACCATAGAATAGTGTTGATTGCATCTTATTTAGTAGGTGCGTGTTTTTTAGTTGTTTGTGATACTCTAGCCAGAACAGTAATCGCGCCTTTGGAATTGCCGGTAGGTGTGATTACCGGAATCGTCGGAGGTATTATTTTTGTTTACGCGCTGTTAAAGTCAAATAGGAATGTATAAATGTTGGAATTTTCTAATTTAACTTGTGGATATGATTCCGGATTTTTTTTAAAAGATATTAGTTTTAATGTTAAGGATAAAGATTTTGTTGGTATTATCGGGGCTAACGGTTCAGGGAAAACCACACTTTTAAAATCAGTAACTAAATTAGTTAAAATTAGAAAAGGTACTATATTTTTTGAAAATAAAAATATACAAGAATTAGATTTTAAGCAAATATCTCGAAAAATAGCGGTAGTATCACAAAGACCTGAAGTAAGTTTTAAAATAAGGGTAGAAGAATTTGTGCTTTTAGGAAGAATTCCTTATATCGAAAAATGGCAATTTATAGAAACAAATCAGGATAGGGAAATTGTTTACCGAGCTATGGAAGAGACAGATACCTTGGATTTAAGGAATAGATTAGTTGATAGTTTAAGCGGAGGCGAAAGACAGTTAGTAGTGTTAGCCCGGGCTTTGGCCCAGCAACCCAGATTACTTCTTTTGGACGAACCGACTAATCATTTAGATATAGGCCATCAAATTAAAATGTTAGATCTTATAAAAAAAATTAACCGGGAAAATGGACTTACTGTAATAATAATTCTTCATGACCTAAACTTAGCAAGTGAATATTGTGACAAGCTTATACTTTTAGATAAAGGACTTATGTATAAAACTGGAACACCGAATGAGGTTTTGACTTATGAAAATATCGAAGCTGTTTATAAGACACCTGTTTTGGTAGAAAAAAATCCTATATCTTCTAAACCCTATGTGTTACTGGTTTCAAAAGAGGAAATAGATAAGAGAAACGGATAAGGTAGAGGAAAATATAATTTAATTTTGTTAATTGAAAATTGAAAGTTAAGATTAAAGGTTTGTTTGAAAAATAGAAGCATAATTAAATTTCAAAAATCGATTTTTTAAAAAAGGAGGGAGAAAGAGGATCTAAAATTAAAGGGGGGTAAAATAATATTTATTTTTTATTTGATAGTTAAAGGAAGAGAAGGTGAAATTCCTTCCGCTGCCCCGCAACGGTAATGCTTAAATAAAGGAGCTGGTGCTATTAGTCAACAGTGGAATTATTAAGCTAAGCCCGGACGATTATCTGTCATACAATGTTCTCGAGGGAGGGAAAAAAGATGAAAAAAAAGAGTGTAGCAAATTTAATTTTTTTTAGTTTATGGTTTTTGATTGGTTTTAATGTATCGGCTCAAGCTCAAGAGGCTATTGATTTGGAAGATATTATTGTCACGCCGTATGCTGCTATGGGAGAAACAAAAATTTCAGCTACTCCTTATGCGGCGAAAGTTTATACACAGGATGATATTAAAAAGACAGGTTCCGTGAATACTCTTGATTTTTTAAAAAAATCTTCCACTGTTAATGTAAGCGATTATTATGGTACTGGTTTAATTGCCACAGTAGATATGATGGGTTTTGGTGATAATGCAACTTCAAATGTTTTAGTTCTTGTAAATGGCCGGCGAGTTAATAATATTGATATGAGCGGTATAGATTGGACCCAATTACCTTTAGAGAATATTGAGAGGATTGAAATAATCAAAGGTGGCGGAGCTATTTTGTATGGTGACAATGCTTCCGGAGGAGTGATTAATATTATTTCCAAAAAAGAATTGCCCAATAAGCTTAATTCGGAAATTAATTTTGAAGCCGGAAGTTATCGTCATACTAAAGAATCATTAGCGGCTTCCGGGGGTAGTGATAAGTTGAATTTTTATACCTTTTCTGAGTATCAATCAACCGATGGTTATCGACAAAATAGCCATTATCGTTCAGAGTATTCCTCATTGAAGTTAAATTCTCAGCCTAGAGAAAATATCGATATTGCTCTTGATTTTGGTCATCATAAATATGTTTATGGTTTACCGGCTGGTCTTACGGAAGTTAATTTAGCAAGTGGATATTCCCGTAGAGACAGCACTACCCCATTAGATAATGTTCAACGGGAAGAGAATACATTAGGCTTTAATATTAAAAACAAAATTTCAACGGACCTTACTATTGGGCTGGATATGTTTTATCGCAATAGAAATGAGCTGGAAGAGATGTTTTCTTGGTTTTCTACAACGGATAAAAAACTTAGCAATATTCAAATAAAACCCCAACTGTTATTTTCTTTTGATACTAATAGCTTAACTCATGATACGATCATCGGTTTTGAATTTTATGCTTGTGATCTTTCGGCTGATGGTGCGACTTCGACTACAGATATTGATCGCCGGACTTTAGCTTGGTTTATTCAAGATAATATCGTAGTTAATGAGGATTTTAATATACATTTGGGGGCACGCTTGCAAAAGGAAAAATTTACTTTTGATTATGTTGGCGCGACTTCTACTGATGAGGGGTTAAGTTTTACCGAAGAATTATATGAGTTAGGAATAAATTATAAAATAGCGGATAAGACTAATGTCTATTGTAATCTTGCGCGAGGATTAAGGGTAGGTAAGACCGATGAATATCTTGTTACTTGGCCGACAGCTTCTGTTAATACTGCATTAAAGCCGCAACAATCTAAAACCGCAACTTTAGGTTTGAATTCGCAATTAACTGAAAAAATATCTACTTCCCTTGATTATTTTTTCATGAATATTAGTGATGAAATATATTATGATCCGGGATCTTGGACAAATGGGAATTATGATAAAATTCAAAGACAAGGCCTAAATGCGTCTTTGAATTTTGATCCTGTTGATTGTTTAAATTTTAATGTCGGTTACAGATTTATTGATTCTGAGTTTAGTAGTGGTAACTATAACGGGAAAAAAGTTCCTTTTGTCCCAAAATCAATTTTTACCGCATCTGTAAAATATGATTTTTTAAATAATTTTTCTTTATTTGTAGATTATATGTATCGGGGTAAAGTTTATTTGATTAATGATTTAAATAATATTAGTCCAAAGCTTAAAAGTTATAATGTTACGAATATGAAAGTGAATTATATGAAAAATAATTTTGAAATTTTTTGCGGGATTAAGAATTTATTTAATGAAATTTATAGTGAATATGCCGCAACAAATATTGGAGGGACTTCACGGATGTTATATCCTTCACCGGAAAGAAATTATTTTGGAGGGGTAAAAATTAAATTTTAAAATTTTTTGAAAAAAAACTAGTTAAAAGGGAACTGTTTCCAAAAGCAAAATTCCCTGATTTCAGGCGCTGTTGCTATCCTGCAACAGCGCCAAAAGGGTTAACCCCTTAAGCTATTGTTTTGCTTGAGATAATCAATAAAACGTGGTAAAATTTTATCATTTATTTTATAAGATTAATCATTAATTTTGTTTAGCAAAATAAAGTATTATTTGCGCCCGTAGATCAATTGGATAGATCGTTTGGCTACGAACCAAGAGGTTGCAGGTTCGACTCCTGCCGGGCGCGTTTTAAAAAGCAAGAAATAATATAAAGCTAATCAATTAGGCTAAATAACAATTTTTTATTAAATATGTAATTAAAGGGGGATAAATATGAGAATAGATATATCTTTTAAATATTTAGAAAAGAGTGAATTCATTGATAAAGTTTTGGAAAATAATTTTAAAAAATTAGAAAGAAGGCTTAAATTGTTTCGTAGGAAGGATCCAATACATATTTCGGTGCATGTAGAAAAAAATCCTCATAAAGAGCAGTATTTCTGTCGTTCACATATTTATTTGCCTTCATCGAAATTTTTATCATCTGAAGAAAAATCTTCAAATTGTTCTTTAGCTATAAATAAATCTTTTTCCGCTATTATTAGGCAAATTGATAAAGTTAAACATATAATAGAAAAACATTTATCTAAAAGAGTTAAAAAAGTTCAAGAAATTCCAGAAGAGCAATTTTAATTTTCTTTTTTTTAATTTTTATCTTGACTCAAAATATTTGCTATGTTAGGATATTAGCACTCTAAAGGTTAGAGTGCTAAAGTTATATTGAAAATGGTTAGACTAATTGACAATAAAGAAAGAGAAGAAGAGTTCTTGGGCTTGATCGTTGAAAGCTATATACAAGAAACAAAGCCTATAAGTTCAGCTTATTTGTGTAATAGGTATAATCTTAATTGTTCTTCGGCTACAATTAGAAATGTTATGGTCGCCTTAGAAAAACAAGGTTTTCTTTCTCATATTTATACTTCTTCGGGTAGGGTTCCTACGCAAGATGGATTTAAACGTTATGTAGATTCTCTAAAAAAAGAGGATATTGTTAAATATACACCGTTGAATATTGATTTTTGTTCTTTAACAAATTGTACTATAGAGGTACTTATAAATTATACTCTTGAGGTTTTAACTGAGTTTAGCGGGTATACTTCTTTGATTGCATTATCCGGAAAAAATGGGAGGTTGTTTTTTAAAGGTGTAAGATGCATTTTAGATCAGCCTGAATTTGAAGATATTGAAAGGCTTAAACATATAATTTATGCCTTGGAAGTAAGAATGATTGATATTCAGGATTTGCTTTTTAGCTGTATTGATGATGAAGTTAAGATTGTCATTGGTGATGATATTGGGTTTAGTGAGATTTCAGATTGTTCTTTAGTGATATCAGGATTAAAAGAAAAAGATGTGGAATTTGCGATTGCGCTTCTTGGACCGATAAGGATGAATTATATGAAAGCAACTGCTTGTTTGAATTCAGTTAGAGAACAGTTGGAAGTAATTGTTGATAATTTTTTATAAATATTAAATCTGCTTTTTTGAGGTTGATTTAAAAGGGTGAATAAAAATTATATTATGAAAAAAAAAGATAAAAAAAAACATGACGAAAATATGGAAGATTCAAAATTAGATAATACTGAGTTTCAAGATGTTTGTTCTCAAGCAGAAAATTTAATAAAAGATCCTTTAGAAAAAAAACAACAAGAATATGATATTCTTTGGGATAAATATGCCAGGCTTCAAGCTGAATTTGATAATTTCAGAAAAAGATCGGTTAAGGAACGTGCAGGTATAATTAAGTATGCTAATGAAACTCTTATTATGGATCTTTTAGGAATATTGGACAATTTCGAACGAGGGATAAAAGCCGGAGAAATGAAAAAAGATTTTGATATTTTGCATCAGGGTGTTGATATGATAGCAAAACAATTTTATGGTTTGCTTGAATCTAATGGGTTAAAGAGAATAGTTTCTTTAGGTCAAAAATTTGATCCGCATCAACATGAACCGGTAGAGGTAAAAGAAGATGAAAGTATTAAAGAGGACACTGTATTTGAAGAGTTGCAGCCGGGTTATCTTTTGAACGGCCGCATAATAAGGCCTGCTAAAGTTAAGGTACATGTTCATAAGGTTAATGAAGAAGTTAAAGAAGAAGAATTAACAATAATAAAGGAAGTTACAGAAGAAGCCAAAGAAGATGAAGATTTTGAAATTAAAGATAACAATAAAGATGTAAGCGAGAATAAGGAGGTTTGAAATGGCAAGAGTTATAGGTATTGATTTAGGGACATCTAATTCGTCAGCCGCAGTTATGGAAGGCGGTAGAGCTACAATAATCCCATCTGCGGAAGGTGCCGGTGTTTCCAGTGGAAAAGCCTTTCCTTCGGTAGTTGCTTTTTTAAAAGATGGACAGCGGTTAGTAGGTGAACCGGCAAAGCGCCAAGCTTCGGTTAATCCTGAAGGTACTATTTTAGCAGCTAAAAGAAAGATGGGGACGGATTTTAAGTTTAAATCATACGGAAAAGAATATACTCCTCAACAGATATCTGCTTTTATACTTCAAAAAATAAAACAAGATGCTGAAGCTTATTTAGGGGAAGAGGTTAAGGAAGCTGTAGTTACAGTGCCTGCTTATTTTAATGATAATCAGAGACAAGCTACAAAAGATGCCGGAATGATTGCCGGATTGAATGTTTTAAGAATAATTAATGAACCTACCGCAGCTTGTTTAGCTTATGGCCTTAGTAAGGTTGGTAAAAAATTAAAAATTATGGTTTTTGATTTCGGCGGCGGTACGTTGGATGTTACGGTTATGGAGATGTGGGCAGAAGGAGGATTTGAAGTTCTTTCTACCAGCGGAGATACTCAATTAGGCGGAACAGATATGGATGCGGTTCTTGTAGATTATATTGCTAATGATTTTAAAAATCAGTTTGGAATAGATTTAAGAAATGATAAAATGGCAATACAGAGATTGAGAGAAGCAGCTGAAAAAGCTAAGATTGAGCTTTCCAGTACAGTTACAACAGATATCAATTTACCTTTTATAACTGCTGATTCCAGCGGACCGAAACATCTTACTATGACGATAAATCGGGCTAAATTAGAAGAACTTATTTTGTCAATTATTGATAGATGTAAAGCTCCTATGCATCAGGCTGTTCAGGATGCTAAACTTTCTACCGGAGATATTGATAAAATTATAATGGTTGGCGGGCCAACTAGAATGCCGATTATGCAGAAATTTGTTGAAGATTATGCAGGTAAAAAAATAGAAAGAGGAATAGATCCAATGGAATGCGTTTCTTTGGGTGCAGCGGTTCAAGGTTCTATTATTAAAGGAGATACTAAAGATGTTTTACTTTTAGATGTTACTCCTCTTTCTTTGGGAATAGAAACTTTAGGCGGAGTGTTTACAAAGCTTATTGAAAGAAATACAACAATACCTACTAAGAAAAGTCAGGTTTTTTCTACAGCAGAAGATAATCAGCCGGCAGTAGATATCAGGGTTCTTCAAGGGGAACGTCAAATGGCCGCGGATAATACCCAACTTGGTTTATTTAAGTTAGACGGAATTCCGCCAGCAGCAAGAGGTATTCCACAAATTGAAGTTACTTTTGATATTGATACTAATGGTTTAGTTCATGTTACAGCTAAAGATAAAGGAACAGGAAAAGAACAGTCAATAAGAATAACAGCTCCTAATAAATTATCTGAAGAAGAGATAAACAATATGGTAAAACAAGCAGAAAAATTTGCTGAGGAAGATAAGAAAAGAAAAGCAAGTGTGGAATCTAAAAATAAAGCTGATACTTTAGTATATTCTACTGAGAAAGCTTTGAAAGATTATGGGGATAAGGTATCTGAAGAGGAAAAGAAGGCTATAGAAGAAAAGATAAGTAAATTAAAAGATTTACTGAAAAAAACAGACGCGACTAATGAAGAGATAGATAAAGAAGTTGAAGAGTTATCTAAGGTTTCCCATAAGTTAGCTGAAGAGGTATATAAAGCGGCTCAAGCAGAGCAGCAGGCTCAAGGAGATGCCCAAGGACCGGAGGTAGCTAAATCAGAAAATAATGATCAAAAATCGTCTGATGAAGATAAACCAAAGGAACCGGAAGTAGTAGACGCTGAGTTTAAAGAAGAGAATAGTAAATAAATTTGTTATTGAGGTATTAAAAGTTTGAATTTATAAATTTTATGTATATAATAATATTTCTAAATAAAAACTATTGGAGTTTAAATTAATGAATACTACTCGTGATTATTATGAAATTTTAGGTATACCTAAAGGGTCTAATGTTGATGAAGTTAAAAAAGCTTATCGGCAGTTAGTTATGAAAAATCATCCTGATAGGGTTTCTGAGGATAAAAAGAAAGAGGCTGAAGAAAAGTTTAAAGAAATCTCTGAAGCTTATGCTGTATTGAGTGATGACAAGAAAAAACAATTGTATGATCAGTATGGGCATGCCGGAATAGATTCAAAGTTTAGTACTGAGGATATTTTTAGAGGTGCAGATTTTTCGAGTATTTTTGGACAAGGAGGCGGTTTTGGGGATATATTTGAACAATTTTTTTCTGATGGTCGCTCTGGAAGAGGTTCTAGGGGCGCTAGAAGACAAGTTGGTGAAGATATTCAGATGAAGATAGAGATTACGCTTGAAGAAGCCTGTTTTGGCGTTGAAAAAGATGTATCTTTAATGCGTTATGATAATTGTAGTAGCTGTAATGGTAGCGGAGCTGCATCTGGGTCTAGTAAAGTGACATGTCAAACTTGTCAGGGCCAGGGTGCAGTGCGTAGTGGTTTGGGTTTTATAAGTTTTTCTCAAACTTGTCCTAATTGTAACGGTGAAGGAAAAATAATAAAAAATCGTTGTAAACAATGTTCAGGGCAAGGTAGAGTAAAAGGTAAAAAGAAATTAAAGGTAACTATCCCTAAAGGGGTGGATAATGGATCTGTTTTGCGATTAAAAGAAGAAGGTCATTTTGCCGGTGATGGTAGAGGTGATTTTTATCTTTATACAGCAATTAGTCCGCATAACAAATTTATTCGAGAAGGTGATAATATTAAGTTTAAAGTAAAAGTTCCTTTAACTAAGGCTATTTTAGGTTCAGAGATAGATGTTTTAACCTTACACGGAGTAGTAAGGATGAAAGTTCCTGTAGGGACACAGCCTAATAGTGTCTTTCGTTTAAAAGGCAAAGGTATAACTAATCTAAGAACAAAACATTTAGGTGATGAGTTTGTTGAGATTGAAATAGCAATTCCTACTAACTTATCAAAAAAAGAACAAAAATTAATAAAAGAGTTAGCTGATTTAAGAAAAGAAAATTAAATTTTTAATAAATAGTTTATAAGTGATATAATAATAAAATTGAAGTGGAGAAATGAATGCCTACGTATGATTATGAATGTTTGAGTTGTAAAGATAAATTTGAGCTGTTTCAACAAATGAAGGACCAACCTTTAAAAATATGTCCAAAATGTCAGGGTAAAGTTAAACGGCTAATTGGGTCAGGATTTGGATTGATTTTTAAAGGTAGCGGATTTTATGAAACGGATTATAAGAAGAAAAATCCTCCGGTCGAAGCAAAGAAAGAAAGTAATATCCAGTGTTCAGGATGTGATAAAACAGCATGTCCTCAATTAAGTAAGCCAGGGGAATAAGTATGAGTTCGATTTTAAAGCCTTTTCGTGCTACTCATTTTAATACGAAAGCAATTAAAGATTTGTCAAAAGTTGTTTGTCCTCCTTATGATGTTATTGATCAAAAGCAATTGCTTAAGTTAAGGAAAAAATCAGTCAATAATTTATCTCATATTTTATTAGCTGATAACGGTGATTATAAAAAACCTAAAAATTTACTTAATGAATGGCTTCAAAAACAGATAATGATAGATGATGATAAAGAAAGTTTGTATCTTTATGAACAAGAATTTAATATTGAAGAAAAGTCTTATAATAGGTATGGCATATTATCTTTACTTAAAATGGATAAAAATGAAATTTTTCCTCATGAACGTACTCTAACAGCTCCTAAAGTAGATCGGAAAAAAATGATAAAGTCTGTTGAAGCTAATTTAAGCCCAATTTTTGTTATTGCCGCAAAATCTTCTGGTTATATATCAGAGATATATAAGAGATATTGTAGAAAAACGCCATTTTTAAAAGCCGCGGACCATGAAGGTAATTTGAATAAATTATGGAAAATTCAGGATAAAAAAGAAATTAATGATATTTGTAAAGTCTTAGGTAATTCTAAGTTAGTTATTGCTGACGGGCATCATCGTTTTGAAATATCATACGATTATTTTAAAAAAAATGGAGATAAATTTAAAGGTCTTGATTATATTTTAGCATATGTTGCTGATTGTCAAAAAGGTTTGGTTATTTTGCCGACACATCGAGTGGTAACTATAAGTGATAATAAAAAAATATTTTTCGAAAAATTAGAAAAATATTTTATAGTTAAAGAAGTAACTCAATTGAATTTAGATAAAAGTTTAAAGTCAAGTGTGGTATTTTGTTTAGGTATTTGTCGAGAAGGTAAGTTTTATTTTTTAAAATTAAAAGACAATGCTTTATTAAATAAGATAACCGATAAATCGTATAGGAAATTAGACACTTATATTTTTCATAAAGTTGTTCTTTCTTTGTTTAATAATGCAGGAGATATTGAATATACGCATAGTATTGAAGAGACTAAAAAGTTGGCTCATAAAAATAAGACAGGGTTTTTATTAAAGGCTGTTTCTTTAGGTTTTGTGTTTGATCTGGCAGAAAAAGGGATTAAAATGCCTCAAAAAACTACTTATTTTTATCCAAAAATTTTATCTGGTATGGCTATACGACGTTTTATGAAGAGTTAAGTGATTTATAGAATTTTGCTAAGGGATGAGTGAAATAGTATGAATAATTTATGAGGATATTTAAAAAATCATTAAAATATAAAGTACGTAAAAAGAAAAAAAACATTCCGGACGGGTTATGGAGTAAATGTCCTAAATGTTCCCATCTAATTTTTAATAAAATTTTAGATGAGAATTTAAAGGTTTGTCCCAAATGTACTTATCATTTTTCTTTAACATGTTGGGAAAGAATTGATTATCTTGTCGATAAAGGTAGTTTTGTCAAGATGTATAATGATTTGTATTCATGTGATCCTTTAGAGTTTGAAGGTCCAAAAACATATAAAATGAAATTATCTGAAGCAATGAAATGTACAGGTTTAAACGAGGCCGCTGTTGTCGGAGAAGCTAGAATTAAGAATAAAGAGGTTGCTTTAGGGGTTACAGATTCTCGTTTTATTATGGGGTCTATGGGGTCAGTTGTTGGGGAAAAGATAACTTTGATTGCTGAAAGGGCATTTGAGAAACGAATTCCTCTTATGATAATCTCAGGTTCCGGAGGAGGGGCTAGAATGTATGAGGGTATGCTTAGTCTTATGCAAATGGCGAAAACCTGTGGGGCTATTGGTCGTTTGAAAAAAGAAAATATACCTTTTATATCTATATTGACTAATCCTACAATGGGAGGTGTTATGGCTTCTTTTGCCGGAATAGGTGATGTTATAATAGCCGAACCGGACGCATTAATCGGATTTGCCGGACCGCGAGTTATAAAACAAACCATAAAGCAAGATCTACCAAAAGGGTTTCAGTCTTCCGAGTTTAATTTAGAACGGGGACTTATAGATATAGTTTCGCATAGAAAACAATTAAAAGATAATATAATTAAGGTGTTAAATTATTTAGAACCACAATAATTTATTATTGTATAAAATAAATTTTATCTTGACATTTACTGGTTTAAATTATAAACTTTAAACTTATGGCTGAAGTAAAAGTAAAAAATATTTATAAGACTTATGGCGCAAATGATTCTGTTGTCAAAAATGTAAATCTTGACATAAAGGATAAGGAGTTTGTAGTTTTGGTTGGTCCTTCAGGATGCGGTAAATCTACAACATTGAGAATGATCGCCGGATTAGAAACTATTAGTAAGGGAGATATTTATATAGGAGACAGAAAAGTTAATTCAGTTCCTCCTAAAGATAGAAATATAGCTATGGTTTTTCAGAATTATGCTCTGTATCCGCATATGAATGTTTATTCCAATATGGCATTCTCTTTGCAATTGCGTAATTATTCCAAACAAGATATAGATAAACTGGTTAAAGAAGTGGCGCAGATTCTAGGTATAAGTCATTTGATGCAAAGAAAACCAAGAGAAATTTCTGGCGGAGAACGCCAAAGAGTAGCTGTAGGCAGAGCTATAGTAAGGAAGCCGTATGTTTTTCTCTTTGATGAACCTTTAAGTAATCTTGATGCTAAAATGCGCGTTCAGATGCGTACAGAAATTCATAAACTGCATTTAAAAATACAAACCACAATGATTTATGTTACTCATGACCAGACGGAAGCTATGACGTTAGGTAATCGTATAGCAGTTATGAAAGCGGGTGAAATTTTACAGTTTGATACACCTTTGAATGTTTATGATAATCCGTCTTGTAAATTTGTTGCTGAATTTATAGGGTCTCCACCGATGAATATAATGAAAGGGGATATAGTTAAAAAAGACGGTATTTTATATTTCCGAGAAGGTAATTTTAAAGTTAAGATAATTAAAGAAATGTATGGAAAACTAGAAAAATATATTAATAAACAAATATTTTTTGGTATAAGACCTGAGAATATTTATGATAAATTATTCGCCTCTTGCGCTACTCCTGAAAACACATTATCAGTTTTATGTGATGTGCTTGAAACAATGGGATCAGAAAATCATCTTTATCTTTCTACTAATAAACATACTATGATAGCTGTAGTAGATGCCGCAAATAAACCGTCGGTTGGTAGTATGGTTGAAGTTGTCTTTGATATGGAAAAAGTACATTTTTTTGATTTCGATACAAAAATTACTATTGTATAATTTTTTTATACCCTCAATTTATTCGATACTTGTAATCATTTCTATTTTTTTTACTCTTATAAGTAAACCTGTTAATGTGTTTCTTTTGATACCTTCATTTATTGGGTGTATTTTGTTTGTTATTTTTCGGAAACTTCAGTTAAATAAATTCTCTAAATATCAAGGTGAATTTGACAGAAAACATGAGACAATAAATCTCTTGACCGAAAGCATTAGGGGAAAAAAAAATTTGTTACAAACTTTGCCTTTTAAGTGTCAGAGGGTATCGTTTCTTTTTAATGTCTCACAAAAATTGATTGAGATTATAGGGTCCGCGGAAGTTTTAAATTTTCTTATAAAAACATTGGAAGAATTATTTCCACAAGCCGATAATATTTTAATTTTCGATTTTGATAAAGAAAATTATTCTATAAATTTGGTCCGTTCTTTTAATAAGACAAAATCTATTGTAAACGAAGTAAAAGGGGATGAACTGGATAATTGGGTTTTAAGACATAATTGTTCTTTGATGATTGAAGATTTGACAAAAGAATTTAAGTTTGATTATTTGAAAATAGAAGCATATATAAAAAGAGGAGCACGTTCATTTATTTCCAGCCCTTTATCTATAGGAAATAAGATATTAGGAGTAGTTAAAATTGAATCTAGAAATCCACAAATTTTCACTTTAGATGATTCTAGGATATTAAGGAATATTTGTGATTTAGGAGCTGTAGTTTTAGAGAGAGCTGAATTGTTTAGTCATGCGCAGAATTTGATTATTAGAGATTCGTTAACATCACTTTTTGTTAAAGATTATTTTTTCAAGATGTTAAAAGAAAAAATTAAGGCGGCTAAGACGGATAAGAAAATGGTAGGTGTCATGATGCTGGATATAGATGATTTTAAGTTATTAAATGATAATTATGGGCATGCTATAGGGGATGCGGCTTTAAGAACAGTTGCTGAAGTTTTATCTAAAGTTTCAGATGTTTCAGGTAATTTGGCAGCGCGTTTTGGAGGAGAGGAATTTATTATATATATCGGCGATTGTAATAAGAAAGAACTGTTATTAATTGCTGAAAAAATAAGGATGGAGATTAAGAGGGTTGGTCTAACTTTTCGTAGAAAAAAAGTACATTTTACAATTTCATTGGGTGCAGTTTTATATCCTATAGACGGGGTTGAATCTATAAGTTTAGTAGATAAGGCAGATAACCTATTATATAAAGCTAAAAAAGAAGGTAAAGATCAAATATGTTTTACTGGATAATCATTAGTATGGTCTTTATATTTTTTCTTTGGGGAGAAATCCATTTTCTTAAAAATTTGGGTGAAATGTATAGTAAAAAATATGAAACTTTGGAAGATGAATGTTTGAATTTGTCAAAAGAGGAAAGTTATTTTAAAAAAGAAGTTGATGTTTTGGAGAATGCGTTAACCGGCCGCTTTTTGTTCCATGATATAGCCAGAAAGATTGCTCCTATAGTTGAAGAAGAAAAACTTTTGGAAATTTTTTGTGAAGAAATAAATTCTTTAGGTCATATCGAAGATATAAAATTTTGTGATAGAGCAATGAATTCAGATTATTTGCAATATAAAGCAGAAAATAAAGATAATGGGTTTATTTGTGTAAAAACAAAATCTCAAGAAGTAATTGAATATTTGCCTTGTTTTGCTAAATTATTGCAATTATGCCGTGAAAGGAGTAGTCTTTATAACCGGTTGCAGGAACTATCTGTCTATGATCCTTTAACTAAAACGTATAATCGCCGTAATTTTATGAAAAGATTTTTAGAAGAATTTGAAAGGGTTAAAAGGTTTAAGCTAAATTTATCTTATTTAATGATTGATATAGACTATTTTAAAAAGGTAAATGATACTTATGGTCATTTGATTGGGGATGCTGTTTTAATAAAAGTTTCGCAATTAATAAATATAAACCTTAGAGAAATAGATTTTGTTGCTAGGATGGGAGGAGAAGAATTTGTTGTTATTTTGCCCCAAACAGACAAATCTGAAGCGGCAAAAATAGCGGAACGTATTAGGTTGAAGATTTTTGATGAGGAAATAAAAGTGTTTGATGAATCATTTAATATAAGTATTAGCATTGGAATTTCTTCTTTTCCAGCAGATACAGAAAATCAGGAAATTTTAATGGAATTTGCTGATAAAGCCTTATATAAGGCAAAAGATTCAGGAAGAAATAAAGTTTGTTTATTTTCACTTTAAACTTCAAATTTAATATCACTGGTTACTTTTTTTATTACTTTTATTTGGGGTTGTAATTTCTCATAATGTGTGGATAATAATTTATTTAAAGGGACTGTTCCAAAATGTAACTTCCCCTTGAAGTGTGATTTTAGTTTTTTTTTCTTAAGTTAGTGTCTTTATTATTTTGGAATAATTAAAAAATTTTAAATAATAACTGGAGGAATATGGAAAGTAAATTAGAAAAATATTTTATTGAAGCAGCTGGTAAAAGAAACGAAGATTTTGTATTAGATAATCCTTATAGAATTATTGGATTTGATGGACCAAATAGAAGAATGGGCTGGGCAAAAAAAATTCCTTTTCAACGACTTAAGGAGATTTTGGAAAGTTTATTTCCAGTAATAAACGATAAAGAGAATTTTGTATTTGTGGGGATGGGAGGTTCTGTTAATGGTATAAAGCCTTTATTTAATTTAGTCAATAAAAGAGGTTACTATACTTTGGATAATTTGGATCCTAATGCTTTTTTAACTTTGGTAAGTGAAATTAAAGATTTAGATAAAACATTGGTGATACCTATTTCTAAATCCGGGACGACTAAAGAAACTCAATTGCTTGCTAAATCTTTAAAAGTTTTGTTTTCAAAATCTTTAGGTGAGCAAAAGTGGAAAAATAACTTTTTATGGATGAGCGATCTAGGGTCTTTTGAAAAATTAGATTCTTTAGGCTGGTCTGGTGTTAAGAAAGTAGCTATTCAGTTAGATGATGATGATGATATAGGTGGTAGATTCTCTTGCCCTCATACCTTGATTTTTCTTTTACCGTTATTTTTATCTTTGGATAGAGATTTTGAAGCTCTTGAAAATATTTATGTGAGTTTTCAATCTTTACAAAATAAAATTAGAGACAGGGCTTATTCCTTATGTGAGAATTATGAGAAGAATAAGAATGCTTATTTTTCTCCTATTATCGGAGATGAATTTGGAGAATCATTTTCTTCTTGGATAGTTCAGCTTTTTCAAGAATCTTTGGGTTCTAAAGATGACAAATTATCTGTAAAAACCTTAATAAATATTCAAAACAATGATTTATTTTCTGAGATTTTATTGGGTATAGCAATAGAGAGTAAAATGGTACTATTAATGAGTCAGATGTATTTTTTTCAAGTTTTTGTGGCTTATTACGCGGCTTTAAAAGAGATAAATTTTGTTGATCAAGGGTATGTAGAACAATATAAAAAAGAAATGGGACTATTAGAGGGGCAGAATTCAAAAGATAATGCTGGTTTGTCGAAAAAAATTGAAGAGATTATAAATGAAGTGAAACAAAATATAAATTATAATCAAAAATTTATAGAAATTGTTCTTTATTTTTATCCTTCTATTGAAACAATAAAATTTTTAAAAGATAAATTTGAAAAAGAGTTTAACGATAAAATTGTCTTATTGTTTATAGGAAGTGACTGGAACCATCATTCTTATCAAGCAGCATTCGCGGCAAAAGATACTTTTTATGTTTTATTAACATTAGATACTTTTAACACAGATATTGATATTGTTCCTAAAGAAATTTTTGAAAAAAACATTGAAACACTTAATCTAATTACTAGAGCAACTTATTTAACCATCAAAGATAAGGCTGTTTATTGCTCTTTAAATTTGGATTAGATGTATATTTGATGGGATTGTCGCGAAAAGTAACATTCTCTAAATTATAAATATTCTATATAGGAGAAGTATGAAAGATGTTATTGATGATTTAAGGCAAAGGGCTAAAAAAAAACCTAAAAGAATAGTATTCCCTGAATATGAGGATAATAGAGTATTAAAAGCTGTAGAATATATTAAAAATGAAGGTATCGCCGATCCAATAATATTAACAAAAGATAATATTGATGGTAAAAGACAAGATGAATTTGCGAATAGTTATTTTGAACGTAAAAAATCTAAAGGGATAACTTTGGAACAAGCAAAAGATCTTATGTCTGACCCTATATATTATGGGGCTATGATGTGTAGATATGGTTATGCGGATGGTTTTGTTGCTGGGGCAAGGTATACGACATCTTCCGTTATAAGAACAGCGCTGAGATGTTTAGAACTAGATAAGGCAGCTAGAATTGTATCAAGTTGTTTTATTATGGTAGTTCCTGATTGTGTTTATGGTGAAAAAGGAGTTTTTGTTTGTGGAGATTGTGGCATAATCCCTTACCCCACAAGCTCACAATTGGCTAGTATAGCTATTTCTTGTGCTGGTTTTGCTAAAGATGTTTTAGATATTATTCCTAGAGTAGCTTTATTAAGCTTTTCAACTAAAGGTAGTTCTAAACATGTTGAGGTCGATAAAGTTAGAGAAGCTGTTGAAATTGCTAATGCAGAGAATAGCGGGTTTTTGATTGATGGAGAACTTCAAGCTGATAGCGCTTTAGTCCCGGAAGTAGCTGCAAAAAAAATAAGTAATAGCGAAGTTGCAGGTAAAGCGAATGTATTAATATTTCCTAATTTAGATGCCGGGAACATTAGTTATAAACTTATACAGCGTTTAGCTAAAGCCAAAGCTGTTGGCCCGATTGTTTTAGGGACAAAACAGCCTTGCAGTGATTTGTCTCGAGGATGTACTGTCGAAGATATAATTGATTGTACAGCAATAACAGTTTTACGGGCACAAAAAGTTATTACGAATACTGCTACAAATTGATTTGATTGGTTTTTAAAATTTTAGAAAATAAATGAAAATATTAGTTATAAATAGTGGTAGTTCTTCTATAAGATATAAACTTTACGAATATCCCAAAAATAAGCTTTTAGATAAAGGGCATATTGAGAATATTGGGGAGGAAGATTCGTCAGTTAAGAATCATAACCAGGGTATAAAATTCTTAATGGATAAGATTGTTTCTGCTGGAGTTATATCTAATTTGAATCAAATTTCGGCTATAGGACATAGGGTTGTTCATGGAGGTGAATATTTTACTGTGCCTAAGATAGTTGATCAGGACGTTATAGATAAAATAAAATTATGTGTTAATCTTGCGCCATTACATAATCCTGCAAATTTAGCAGGAATAGAGGGCTGTAAAAAACTTTTACCAAACGTTTTGCAAATAGTAGTTTTTGATACTGCATTTCATCAAACTATACAAAAAATGGTATATATGTATGCCTTGCCGGATAAGTATTATCAAAAATATAAAATAAGAAAATATGGTTTTCATGGTACGTCTCATCAATATATATGTAATATGGCAAGTCATCAATTAGGAAAACCTTTAAGCAAATTGAAATTAATTACTTGTCATTTAGGGAATGGATGTAGTATAACAGCTGTAAATAAAGGTAAATCTTTTGATACGTCTATGGGGTTTACTCCTTTAGAAGGGTTGATGATGGGAACGCGTTCAGGTGATATTGATATGGCAGCTGTTTTTTATATCATGAAAAAAGAAAAGTTATCTATACAAGAAATGTCTGAAATTTTAAATAAAAAAAGTGGGGTTTTAGGTATTTCAAAAATTAGTAATGATTTAAGAGTAATTAGAAAAGCTGCAAAAGTAGGAAATAAATCGGCTAAGTTGGCATTAGATATGTTTATTTATAGGATAAAAAAATATATTGGAGCTTATTTGTTTGTTTTAGGCGGTGCTGATGCTGTATGCTTTACCGGTGGAGTTGGCGAAAACTATTCAGAAATGGTAAATAATATAAAAAAGGATATTAAAAAGATTACAGGAGATAAAACAAAAATTATGGTTATACCTACGGATGAAGAATTAATGATAGCTAATTTAACTTATAAATTTGTCAAGAATAGAGATAAGGAGAAAGAATGATGAGAATAATGCTTAAATCAAAGGTTTATTATGCAAATATTACTGATTTGCAGCTTTATTATAAAGGGAGTATCACAGTTGATGAAGTTATAATGGAAAAAGCAGATTTGATGGAAGGCGAGAGGGTTGATGTATTGAATGTAAATAATGGTGCACGTTTGCAAACTTATGTTATAAAGGGTGAAAAAAATACTGGAGTAATTTGTTTGAATGGCCCGGCTGCTCGTATGGGATTTAAAGGAGATAAAATTGTTATAATTTCTTATGGTATGTATTTGGAAGATGAATTGAAAAAAATAAAAGCTAGGTATGTTGAGTTAGGTGAAAAAAATGAAATTAAGAATATACACTTGGCCTGAAAATATTTTAAAAAAGAAATGTAAAGTTGTTGATAAAGTAGATAACGGGATTAGACAGATGCTTTCGGCGATGACAACTTTGATGAAAGTATCCGGTGGGATTGGTTTAGCCGCGAATCAAGCTGGTCTTGACTTGAGATTGGTAGTAATAGAATCTAATGATCGTCTTTTTAAATTGGTTAATCCTTCTATTGTAAAAAAAGAAGGTTCTATCTCTTTTTGTGAAGGATGTTTAAGTTTCCCCGGTTTAGAATTGAGAATAAAACGGGCTAAACGAGTATGGGTATCAGCTTTAGATGAGAATGGTGAACCCTTAGATTTAGAAGCTGAAGGGCTTTTAGCTGTAATATTTCAGCATGAGCTTGACCATATAAACGGTATTCCGTTTATTTATAGGATTTCTTTGTTTCAAAAATTTAAATCGTATTTTCAGCTTCAAAGCATAATGTGGAGGACAAAAAATGGAATGCACAAACAAGCAAAAAAATACTGAGAATTGTACTTGTACTTATTCACCTTGTTCGAGAAAAGGTATGTGTTGTGAATGTGTAAGATATCATTTGTCTAATAACGAAATCCCCGGTTGTTTTTTTAATCTCGAGGCTGAAAAGACTTTTAATCGTTCTAGGGAATATTATCTTTCAGTAAGTAAAAATAAATAATAACAAAAATATAAAAGATATTTGAGGTGTAAATATTATGGAAATAAAAATAGAACTTGTAATTATAGGAGCTGGTATTGGAGGTGTAAGTGCGGCTGTTTATGCTAAACGATCAGGATTAGATTTTATTATTTTTGAACCTAACGCTGTGGGAGGTCAATTGCTTCTTATGGAAAATATTGACAATTATGTGGGGTTACCTTTAGGAACTAAAGGTACTGATTTAGCAGAAACCTTGACAAATACTCTAAAAGATTTAGATATAAATATTATAAAGGAAGAAGTTATTGATTTTAGTATTGAGAATAATATCGTGCAGCTAAAAACTAATAATAATCTTTATATAGCAAAATCTATAATTATTGCGACGGGTGCTTCATTTAAAAAATTAAATGTAAAAGGAGAAGAAGTGTTTTCCGGGAAAGGAGTGTCTTATTGCGCTGTTTGTGACGGGTTCTTTTTTAGAGGTAAAAAAGTCGCTGTGGTTGGAGGAGGTAATACTGCTGTTGAAGAAGCATTATATTTATCCGAAATAGCGGATAAAGTTATTTTGATACATAGAAGAGATGAATTAAGGGCTTTGGATTATTTAAAAAGTGAACTTTTTGAAAAGAGTAATATAGAAGTAATGTTTAATAGTAATATAAGTGAAATAAAAGGTAATGATTTGTTAGAAGAACTTATTGTTCAAAATTCTTTAACTGGAGAGGCACAATCTGTGCAGTTGCAAGGGCTGTTCATAGCTGTGGGGATTGAGCCCAATACTAAAATAGTTAAAGATATAGTGAATAAAGATGAAGGTGGGTTTATAATTACAGATGAACAGATGCGTACTAATATTAAAACAATATGGGCTTGTGGTGATTGTCGTAAGCGTCCATTAAAACAGTTAATAACTGCCGCGTCTGAAGGGGCAACTGCAACTATCGGGGTTTATAAATATCTTAAAGGACATTATATAAGTTCGTAGAACAAATGAAAAATAAACTTTTTCTAATCTTTCGAATTATTGTAACTTTTGCTATCATATTAGCATTATTTAAATTTATTCCTTATAGTAAAATAGTTGAAATTTATAAATATTCTTATAAACCATATATTTTTTTAAGTTTGGGGATATCTTTAGCTTGTTACCTTTTAGGGGTAAGCAGATGGAAATTATTGCTTAATCATTTAAATGTAAACGTTTCTAATAAAGAAATTTTTTCTTGCTATTTTTCAAGTCTTTTTTTTAATCTTTTTTTTCCTTCGTTTATAGCTGGTGATGTATTTAGAGGGGCCACCATATCATATCGTTATGGTGATACTAAAAAAGTTGTCTCGTCAATATTTATGGACAGATTTAGCGGAGGAACAACGCTTACTTTAATGGCTCTTTTTGCTACTATTTTATCATTAGTCCTGGGATATAATACATGGGTAGGTAAAGAAGTTATTATATCCGTATTTGTTCTTTGTTCTATTGTGGGGGCTATAGCTGTTGTAATATTTAATGATTCATTTTTTTTATTTTTAGTTAAGTTATTTGAAAAAAATAAGTTTTTGAAAGAAAAGTTAATTTCTGTTCATGAGCAATGCGGGTTTTTTAGAGATAATCCTTATATTTTTTTTAAAAGTTTAGTATATTCTGCATTAATAAATATTTTGGGTATATGTGCTGTTTTTATTGCATCTAGGGCTTTTGGGGTAGAAATAAGTATATTATATTTTTTTGTTTTATTCCCTCTGGTTGTAGTCGTTAGTAGTATTCCTATTACAATTGCCGGAATTGGTACTAGAGATGCGGCGGCTGTTTATTTTTTTACTCTCGCGGGGATAGATAAAAGTATAGGATTAGGCCTTTCACTTTTGAGTTTAATTTCCATAGTTTTGGTAGGGATTATGGGAGGAGTAATTTATGTTAGTATATATCATAGACGCCTTCAATCTAGTTCATAAAGTACCGGAACTAAAGAATTCACAATCTCCTCATATTGATTTAATTAGGTATATAAAAAAAAATAAACTTACTGGAAGCATAAATAATAAAGTTATAGTTGTTTTTGATGGACAATCTCGGCCGGAAGTAATAGGGTCTGAGTTTGAAGTTTTTTTTAGTGGGTATGGAACTGCAGATGATATAATAAAAAAAATCGTATCAAATTTAAAGAATAAAAGTGAAACTGTTGTTGTTAGTGATGATAGAGAGATAAGAGATTTTGTAAAAATAGCAGGCGCTAAGAGTTGTAGAATCGATAATTTTATACGGTTAAGAATTAAAGTGATAAATAAAGAAAAGAATGAAGGGAATAAGAAAGAAATAGATTCCTTACTGCAAAGAGAAATAACAGAAGAAATGAGAAAAATTTGGCTTAAAGAATAAATCATAAATTTGAATTAGATATTATAACATATATAAACTATTAGAGGAGTTTGCATGGACAAAGCCAAAGGGTTTATTAGATTTGCAGGTGCAAGGTTTGTTATGATAAAACAATTAAGAGCTTCAGGCGGAATGTGGCTTAATTATGATTCAATAGTGAATAAATTTTACACAATAAACGAGTAATCAATAAATAAAATTATTATTTTTTTGACTATGATAAATTTTTACTATATAATCAATTATGATGAAAAGAAAATTTATTAAGTATTCGTTAATAACGTTCATGGTTTTGGCGTTTTACTCAGAGAAATCATTAGAGGCTCAATATACTGATGATGCAATCGCATTTATCAGTAAACAACCATCTGAAGAAATTTCGAAAAGCCTGTATATCAGGTATATAAATAAAAGTTCAGATATTTCAAAACAGGGTTTTAATAATGAAGCGAAGAGTTTATTGTGGAAAGCTATAAATTTATTCCCGAATAACCCTGATGCTTATGTGAATCTTGGAGTAATACATATAAAAGAAAAGAACTTTGAAGCAGCCAGCAGAAATTTACTGAAAGCTTTAGATTTATCAAAATCAAGTTATTCCAAAAAAGAAATTATTTTTTATAATTTAGGATTGTGTTTTTATTTTAAAGGTGATCAACCTAAAGCAATACAGTATTTAAAGGATGCTATTCTTATATATCCAAAATTTGATCAAGCAATGTTTTACTTGGGGATGAGTTATGATGAAATGCGGGATTATGCTAATGCGTATTTAAATGTTTTTAAAGCCAGATTATTTATTAAAGATAGTGATTATGATTACAAAAGTAAGGCAAAATCTTATTTGGATTCTAAACGGAGTTTTAATATAGGCAATATGGTGTTGTCTAAGAATCTTTTAGAAGAAGCAAAAACATTTATAGAAGAAAAAGAGTTTGATAAAGCTATTTTATTGTTAAGTGAAAGTATATTTTTGAATTTTAAGTTTCATGAGGCATATTATCATCTTGGCAGAGCCTATTCCTTTAAAGGAAATTTTCAAAAATCAATTAGTGCTTTGGAAAAATCTATTGCTATTAATCCTGAATTTATAGAGGCTTATATTGAATTAGGCAATGTTTTTCAGGCTATAAATAATTCTGATAGAACTTTAGCTATCCTAGAAAAAGCTTTAATTATAGATAAAAATAATCCTAAAATTTTTTATAAATTGGCAATTATGTATTTAAATAAAGGTAATTCAAAAGTTGCAGAACAATATTTTGATCAGGCGCAAGAGAAGGCTCTTTTAGTAAAAAATTTAGATATAATAGAAAAAATAAATTTAGCAAGAAAACAAAATAGGTAAGAATAATCCTCAAAGAAATAAATTTTAAAAAATATTAATTTTATAAATTAAAGTTTTCAACTAAAACTGTATAATAACTTGGCCCCATCGTCTAGCCAGGTCTAGGACACATGGTTCTCAGCCATGGTACACCGGTTCGAATCCGGTTGGGGCTACTAAAAA
>JAGLSE010000089.1 GCA_023135905.1 Candidatus Omnitrophota bacterium | reverse complement strand
GAAAGTCGTGAAGAAAGTAGTAAGGAAAGCTCCAGCAAAGAAAAAAGTTGCAGCTAAGGCGAAGAAGAAATAAGAATTTAATAAAAGTAAAGTAATGCTTCTATTAAGTTTCTTAGTGGAAAAAATAATCCTGCGTTGAATAAGCGTGGGATTGTTTTTTTTGGGTGTACCCAGAATGGGTACTTGCTAGTGGGTGAGAGACCGATACGGGTGTTGAATAAGGCAAACAGTTAACTTAAGACAAGGGTGTTCATCGTGAGGTGAAATTTGAAGGAGCTCGGAGGTGATTTGAAAGCACAGAGCATTCCTTTTATGTTTCAGAACAGAGAAACGATGACATTTGAACATTAATCTTATCAATAGCCGTATACCGAATGGTAGGGGGGGAGAGAGGGCGGCTGATGAAAAAATCATTTGCCTCCAATTTTTTTAAAATTGTAATTTAATCCAATCGGTATATATTCAGATTTAAAGGTATTGATCATTCTCACGACTTTTGTAGGGGAATAATTTTACTTTTTTCAAGCTTTTTTAAAATTAAATAATTGATTTTGAGTAATTAATCGATGACAAAATTATAATATATATATTTTTATTCTTATGATATAATTTTTAACGGTAGTTTAAAGAATGTATGGAGGATAAATGATACAATTATGTTTACAGGAATAGTTAAAGAAGTCGGTAAAGTAGATAAGGTAAGTGGGGATAGTGCCTATATAAAGTTGGGTATTAAGTCTTTTGATATTTTAAATGATGCTGAGGTTTCAGACAGCATAGCCATCAATGGGGTTTGTCTTACCTTAATATATAAAGAAAAAGATGTAATGTTTTTTGAGGCAATTGCATCTACCCTCAAAGATACAAATATAAAGCGCCTTAAAAAAGGTAATCTTGTTAATTTAGAATCGGCTTTAACTTTGAACGATAAAATTGGAGGACATTTTGTTTTAGGACATGTTGATGCTGAATTAAAGGTAAAGAAAATTTTAACCAAAAAAAACTTTTGGGAATTGGAAGTGGATCTTCCTAGTAAGGTTAGAAAGTATGTTTTAAATAACGGATCAATAACAATAGATGGTTTATCCCTTACCATAAAAAAAGTTTTATCTAGGTCATTAATTGTTCATATTGTGCCTTACACTTATAAGAATACTACCCTAAGTTATAAAAGAATAGGGGATTGGCTAAATATCGAGTTTGATTACCTTCTTAAACATAATGTAGAAAATAAAAAATAGAAGATAACTTTATATAGAATATTTCGGGGCGTAGCTCAGTTTGGCTAGAGTGCTGCGTTCGGGACGCAGAAGTCGACAGTTCAAATCTGTCCGCCCCGACTAATTTTACAGTCGTGCATTTTCAGGAAATTAAGGTTGTCCAAGTTTTAAATACTTATATTTAGGTATTATTTTGTATTTTTTATTGTAAACTTGAGATTATTAGTTAAAATATTTTAGCAGAAGGTTAAGTAAGCAATATATTTATAAACAATTATAGATATTTGTATTTTGAGGGGTATTAATGAAAACGTTCTTAGGCATTGATTGGGGTGGAACTTATATAAAAGCTGGGGCTGTTGATTCTGCTGGAAAAATTTTAAAAAAAATAGTATATTCTTCGGATAAATTGGGAGAAAAGAAAAATTTTCTTAATGAGATAGCGTCTTTAGTTAAGGATTTAAAACCATTTAATATACAGGCTGTTGGTATAGGTGCTCCGGGGATAATTAATACAAAAAAAGGGTTAATTTATTACCTTCCAAATGTTCCGGGTTGGGAAAACTATTCTCTTACGGATAATCTTAAGAAAAAAATAAATTTGCCGGTATTTGTGAATAATGATGCTAATGTTTTTGCTTTAGCCGAGAGTCTTTGCGGCGCGGCATCCGGTAAAGCACGCAGTATATTTTTAACTTTGGGTACAGGGGTAGGAGGTTCCGTAATTTTTGATGGTAAAATTTTAAATACTGAAGTGAGCTCTTTAGAATTAGGGCATGTTCCTATTACCATGAAAGGTAAACTTTGCGGTTGTGGAGGCCGCGGGTGTATTGAAACTTTTGTAGGAAATAAACAATTAGTTGAAAGATATAAACAGCTTAATAAATCTAAAGAAAAAATTGAAGTTAGAGATATTTATATAAGAGCTTTAAACAGTGAAAAAGAAGCTTTGATTGTATGGAAAGAGTTTTCTTTTGCTTTAGGTCTTTTTTTATCTGGTATGATAAATATTTTTAATCCGGAAGTTATTGTTTTAGGCGGAGGAGTGTCCGGAGCTTTTAAGGTTTTTAAACCTTTTCTTTGGGAAGTTATAAAAGAACAATCTATGTGGCCGCAAATAAAAAAATTACAAATCAAAAAAGCTAAATTAAAAGATGCCGGCATAATAGGTGCTGGTCTTTTAGCTAGGGATAG
>JAGLSE010000088.1 GCA_023135905.1 Candidatus Omnitrophota bacterium | reverse complement strand
TTGATGATTGGAACAAAGTAAAAGAGAATTTTGATAAGTAAAATAATTATTTAATTATAAAAAATCGATGAAAATGAAAAAAATTGTTATTGGGTTTTTGTTTTTAACCGTGAATTTAACTGCTTTTGGTCAATCTAAAATGATTCCTGTTATTGTTGATGGTGATGAGATCAGCTATTTAAAGGAGGAAGGCAGGATAGTTGCCAAAGGTAATGTAAAAATGAATTATAAAGGGGCTGAACTTTATTGTGATGAAGGCACATATAATGTTAGTTCTAATAATGCAACTATTAAAGGAAATGTAAAAATAATTCAAGACGGCAGCACTCTTTACGGTGAAGACGGAGTATATGATTTTAATACTAATGATGCTCAAGTTTTTAGTATAAGAGTTGAACAACCCCCAATTTATGGAGAGGCTAAAAAAGGAAATAAAATTGGTAAAGAAAAAAATGTTTTAGAACAAGGGTATGTTACAACTTGCAGTTTACAGAAACCTCATTATCGTATATGCGCTAAACAAATAATTATTTATCCTGGTGAAAGGTTTGTAGGTAAAAATGTAGTTTTTAAAGTAGGTGAAATACCTATTTTTTATTTTCCGTATATCTCGCAATCTTTTAATGACAAATCTTTTATTGCTGAAGCAAGTATAGGTAAAGAAAAAGATTGGGGATATTATCTTTTAACTCGTTGGCGTTATACTATGAATAAGGAAAACAGAGGTAAAATTGTATTTGATTGGTATTCTGATAGGGGTACGGGCATAGGGGTAGAACATAAAATTGAAACCAAAAATGCGGGTGAGGCTTTATTGAAATATTATCAAATTAAAGATAAGTATTATGAATCAGATACAATGAATAGAGAGAAGTTTTTTGAAAGGTTTCCGGAAAGAGAAAATATTGATGCTAAATATTTAGAAGATGACCGTTATAAAACACAAATATCTTATGATTGGCAGGCTAAACCTAATTTGTCAATAAAAGCTGAACTTAATAAGTTTTCTGATGAATTTTTTATGCAGGATTTTTTTAAAAGGGAGTATGAGATAGAACCGCATCCTCTAAGTTATGTTCTTATGAACTATTCTTTAAATGGCTCTTCTTTATCATTGCTTACCCAAAAAAGGGCAAATACTTTTTTTACGGAAACGGAATATCTTCCTCAACTAGAATATAATTTTTACCGTAGAAATATAGGTTCAAGTAAATTCTATTTTGACTCGATAGATAAAATTAGTAATTTAGGTTATGCAGTTAGCAGGTCAAGTGTGGAACATAATACTTTTAGATTGCATTCGCATAATACTTTAACATATATAGATAAAATTAAATGGCTGAATATTACACCTTATGTAGGATATTATGCTAATTTTTATAATGAAAATGCCTTTGGAGACAATAATATATTGAGGTTAGCTCCGGAAGCAGGGGTGACGTTAAGTACAAAATTGTATAAAAACTTTGATTTGAATGAAAATTTTTTTGGAGGAGACATCGAACAGGTAAGACATGTGTTGACCCCGGAATTAAGTTATACCTATCTTCATGATTCAACTGTATCAGATGGGAATATTACACCAGTTCAATTTGATGTTGTAGATTCCTTAATAAGAAAAGATCTAATTACTTTTTATTTAAGAAATAAATTGCAAGTTAAGACTAAAGATAAAGCCTGGGATTTTGTTTATTTTAGCCCGTCAGTAGAATATAGTTTAAAGAACGAAGGCAGAGGAAGTTATTTTGAGAATATCAAAGCTGATTTAGAGATTTATCCTAAAGAAGGGATTTCGTTTAATGCGGATACTACATATATGATTAATAAATATGACCCCAATAGCAGGAGAATTAGTACCGCTAATTTTGCTATGACTCTTTCTGGCGCTATGAAGGAATTAGAGAATAGTGATGTAGGTAAATATTCTCTTTCTCTTGGACATAGATATAATCGGTTAAGCAGCACAGAAGGTACGTTGAGTTTAGAATATCAATTGACTCCTAAAATAAAGGTCAATAATTATATGTTTTATGAATATAATACAGAAGATTTAGAAAAACAACAATATTCGATAACAGCAGATTTGCATTGTTGGTGGATGGACTTAGGTGTTGATTTTGATAGGCATGAACGCGGCGGAAAAGACGTTACAGTTTGGATAATGTTCAGATTAAAAGCTTTTGATGATGTTAATCTAGGATTTGATCACGGATATAAAGGGGCAAAAAATACATATTAAGATTTAGTGATATACTTTTTAAAGGATAGCCTGCCAAATCATTCTCATATAGTTGTAATTCCTAGTAAAGCAGAGGATTTAAGCAAGTGGATGCAATGGTTAATGACAAGTCGCGTTTGAAGGTATCATCAACATTATGGTACCAGTGGTCATGTATGGCGGCAGGGACGAGTTAAAAGATTTATTGTGCAGGAAGTTATTTAATAAAACTTTTAAGGTATGATGAAGCTAATCCTGTAAGAGCCGGGATGGTTAATTCGGCGATAGATTGGAAATGGTCTTCTTATTTCTATAGGGAGAAAAAGAGTGATAAATTTTTTTCATTAACAGATTTTTCTTATATAAAGTTGCCTGAAGATTGGAATGAATATGTAGATAAATTTTTAGGTGAAGAAGATGTAAATAAGATTTTGCAGAGCATTAAGAGGCAATAACCTTATGGAGAAAAAATGTGGCAGATAGCAATAAGCAAAAAATTAGGGTTA
>JAGLSE010000087.1 GCA_023135905.1 Candidatus Omnitrophota bacterium | reverse complement strand
ATAGCTCATAAAAATTCTAACTCTAAAATTCAAATAACCAAGAAACATTCACCACGAAGGCACGAAGATCACAAAGTGACTCTTTGTTTTCACGAAGGTGACTGAAATATTTATTTTCCCTCTTTTAATAAATTAAAATCGTTTATTTCTGAAAACATCCTAAAAAATGAATATCAATATTCCTTTTTTACAATATTTTCATCAATAACTCCGAGATTTCATCTCTATTAAAAACAAATATTTTTAACTGCAAAGAACAAATTAATAATCAACTGATAGTAAATTCATTATAACTTCTTTATCTCTTACCCCAATCATATAATCTATATATTTATTTTTCTTTTTCTTCTTTTGACTATTTTCTATAAACTATTATATCTCTCTAACCTTCTTAACTATTTTTTATAAATTAAATCTCTAAATAAAAAATCTGTAAAACAAAGGTGCGGATGCACCATTACATTTTAATTCAATACTGTTCGGATAAAATTTATTTTAAACTAACAGTGTTGATCTAAATATTATTGCCTCGAGTTCACTCGAGGCTGTATTACAGATTTTCATACCTTTTACATTAGTGTTTCTTCCTTCACTGGAACCATTTAATAACTCAAAAATCTTTCACATTTTTGAGCAGGTCTCCAGTGTTAACAGTCCGTGGAATTTAAACTTTGTTTAAATGCACGGCTGTAAACGTGCTCTTCGTGACTTCGTGGTGAATCTCCCTTTTCTTTATTTTCTTTCTTCACATATATCTCAAAACTAATCAACCCGCAAACCCGGGAACTCGCTAACTAATCTATTGTCTTCTTCTCTCCTACGAGCTATGAGCTAAAGACTAAAAGCTTTTTCTCCCTCACATCTTAAGCCTCGGATCAATAGCATCTCTTATACCCTCACCTAAAAGATAATAAGAAAGGACAGTTATCAATATTCCTAATCCGGGAAATACTGACAGCCACCAAGCTATCTCTAAATTTTCTTTACCCGCAGTAAGAATATTACCCCAACTAGGTATAGGTGGTTGAATACCAATACCCAAAAAACTCAAACTCGACTCAACAAGAATAGCCCCGGCAATACCCAAGACCACAGAAACAAATACCGGAGCTAACGCATTTGGCAATATATGACGAAATATAATTCGTAAATCACCGGCACCAATACACCTTGCCGCTTGAACAAATTCCCTCTCTTTAAGGCTTAGAAATTCTGCCCTTACCAAACGGGCAACCCCCATCCAACTAGTAAGACCAATTACAATCATTATGTTCCAAATACTAGGACCTATAAATGCTATAACCGCAAGTATTAAAAAAAATGTAGGAATACAAAGCATAATATCTACAAACCGCATTAAACCAATTTCCATCCACCCTCCGTAATATCCCGACAATGCTCCCAAAATAATTCCTATTAACGTAGAAATACCGACTGCCACAAAACCTACAGCTAATGAAATTCGAGCACCATAAATCATCCGGCTTAAAACATCTCTGCCTAAGTCATCCGTACCTAAAGGGTGCTGCCAACTTGGTTTTTCTAAAATATTATCGACATTTATATCATCATATTTATAAGGTGAAATCCAAGGAGCAAATAAAGCTACAATAAACATAAAAAAAACAAGTGTGCCACCTAAAATTGCTAATTTATTTTTTTTAAATCTTCGCCAAAAAAGTTTTCTTAATCTATGTTCTCTCATAATAGTATTTTCATTTTACCCTTATTCTCGGATCAGCTAACCCATAACCGATATCGGCCAAAAAATTACCCAAAAGAGTTAATACCGTTCCTATTACTAATATACCCATAACTACAGTATAATCACGCATCATGACTGACATATAAAAAAGCTGTCCCATCCCGGGTATAGCAAATATTGTTTCAATAATAACACTTCCTCCAATTATCGCCGGGACTGAAAGCCCAAGAATGGTAATTATCGGTAAAAGCGCGTTTCTTAAAGCATGTTTATAAATAACTGTTCTTTCAGAAAGTCCTTTTGCTCTCGCTGTAATTATATAATCCTGATTAATAATCTCGAGCATATTACTGCGCATATATCTGGATAATCCGGCCAAACCTCCATAACTGCTAATAAAAACCGGCAAAATCAAATGACTGATTCTATCTCCAAATTTGCCGATTAAAGATAAATTTTCATAACCTAAAGACTTAATCCCTGAAATAGGCAGCCACCCCAAATGAAGACCAAAAAACATCATTAAAAGAAGAGCTAACCAAAAAGAGGGAGTTGAAAAACCAATAAACACCGTAATAGTTGTTAATTTATCTCTTAAGGAATAAGGATGAGTCGCTGAAAATATTCCAATAGGAATAGCCAATAAAAGAATGATAACTAAAGAAATGCTATTTATCAAAATTGTTATAGGTAACCTTTCTTTTATCTTATCCCAAACCGGTCGTCTATCTGTTGAAAACGATTCACCTAAATTCAAAGTAACCAGGTCTTTCATCCACAATCCATATCGAACTAATACAGGCTTATCTAGATGATACTGTTTCTCTAATCTTTCTCTAGCCTCTGGAGTCATTTTTGGATTAAGGTCTGTCATCGCATCCGTAGGTTTACCCGGCGCAAGATTAATTATTAAAAAAGAAATAATGGTCACGCCTAAAAAAGTAGGAATAATCAATAAAAATCTTTTTAAACAATATTTCAACATATTTAAATTTTATTCCTTAAATTTATGTCTTTGCAATCCGGCAGGGACATACCACTTATGAATATTATAGCCTATCCCTATAGGTTCCGGTTTAATACCCTTAAATCGTGAATGTACGATCGGTAAAGAATCCGGTACATATAAAAATATATAAGGGGCATCTTCAGCTAAAATCTCTTGCAATTTAAAATAATATTTTTTTCTTTCTTCTATATCAAAAGTTCTTCTCCCCTTTTCAAGCAAGACATCAACCTCTTGATTCTTGTAACTAACAAAATTAAATTCTTTCTCTTTAGTCTTACTTGAATGCCATATATCATATTGATCAGGGTCAAGACCGATACTCCAACCTAAGAGCACAACTTCAAATCTCTTTTTATCAATAAACTCATTAATAAAGCTTGACCATTCTAATATTCGAATATTAACCTTTATACCAATTTTCTTAAGCCGCCATTGAATAATTGAAGCTGTTTTGATCCTGTAAGAATTCCCCATATTAGTTAAAATAGTAAACTCAAAAAGCTTTCCCTCTTTATCCAAAAATCCGTCGCCGTTTGTATCTTTCCAACCTGCTTCCTCCAGCAAACTTTTCGCTTTCTCAGGATTATAGTTATATTTTTTTACATCAGGATTATATGGCCAGGTATTAGGAACATAGGGTCCGGTTGCCGGATTACCTAATCCAAATAAAACACCTTTAATAATTTCTTTTTTATCTATAGCATAGCCTATCGCCTGTCTTACCATCCTATCTTTAAACCACGGATGTTTCAAATTAAACCCCATATAGGTATAATTAAAAGTGGGATACTTAAACTTTTGAAAATTTTCCTTAAAATAAGAAGTTGTTGTTTGTTTTCTATACTGAAGAGCACTTAACCCCATTTGATCTACCCCCCCGGCTTTTAATTCCATAAACCTAGTAGCCGAATCCGGGATAATCCGGTAAATATACCTGTCAAGATAAGGCCGACCGTCAAAATAATTATGATTAGAAGTTAAGACGACTTCTTGTCCGGCAACCCACTTTGAAAATTTAAACGGACCCATTCCTACGGGATTCCTGGCAAAATCAACTTTAGTTATATCTTTTCCCTCTAGAAGATGTTTAGGTAAAACAACTAAACTACCCCAAGTACTTAAAGCTGGAGCAAAGGGTTTTTCATAATTTACACGAAAAGTATATTTATCTATTACCTCAACCTTTTTTACCTGCAAATAATCTTCTTTATAAGCTGTAAGGGTATTTTCATTGATAATAGTTTCAAACCCGAACTTAACATCATCCGCAGTAAACTCTACCCCATCATGCCATTTCACCCCTTTACGTAAATTAAAAGTTATTTCCAACCCATCTTCACTAACAACCCAACTCTCAGCTAAATCTCCGGTTATAGTTAAATCCGTATCATATTTGACCAAACCATTAAAAATGAATCCGGCAACACCATGAGAAGCACTGTCAGAAGCAAGCATAGGTATAAGAGTACTAGGTTGTCCGCTTAAACAGTCAATTATAGTATCTCCATAATCTGGATTCTGACTAAATTCTTCAATATCTTCAGAATAAACACTATGTCCTAAAAATATAAAAATAAAAATAAATAAAAATTTTCGTTTCATATAAGAATACAATATCAACAATTCGAAACTACTATAAATCAACTACCCCGAAACAAACTACGAGATATCCAATGTTTCCCCTAAATAACTTTTCATCGGTAAACTGCGGGGAATTAAACCCTAAACCCTTCGATTCGTTTTACTCGCTCAGGATCAATTCGAATACAGATTTTTCTCCGAAAAATCTATGTCTCATTGATTAAATTATTTACAAAGATATATTTAGTAAAAGGTTTAACCCGAAAAAGGCAATGCACAAAATAGTGCCTTTGCATTTTCTATGGTAACCTCGACTTTTCCAAATTTTCCCGTGGAAATTTTGGAGTCGACCCTCCGGGCAAATAATGCTAACCGCATTATTTGGGTATAAATATTCTAACATCCTTAACAAATTTTTCTACTTTTATTCTAATAATATGGTTATTGGTGAAATATAGTTGCCTTAGACGCACACTGATAAATTTATAAAGAGGTCAGAGATCAGAATAAAAAATATAATACCTGTAGGTGCGCCGCGTGCTGCGCCCGATACTGTATCAGATAAAATACAAAAAATGAATATTAAATAAATCTAGAAAAATTAGACATAAACGAGTAGGAGGCAGATGATTATTTCATCTGCCGTCCTCTCACACCACCGTACGTACCGTTCGGTATACGGCGGTTCGATAAGATTAATGTTCTAATGCCATGTTTTCGTCTACCGCGAACTTGGAAGAGCCACTCTGCACTCTCAC
>JAGLSE010000086.1 GCA_023135905.1 Candidatus Omnitrophota bacterium | reverse complement strand
ACTATTACTAAATATTTACTCATATTATTATTTATTTCCTTTATTTAAATAGTTTAACATAAAATATATAACTAAATGGAAATTATTTCAAAAATTAATGTTTTTTACAAAAATACTCGGTTTAACTTCCTTTATAAGACCTTTTAATTGAAGATTGAGCATTGTTTTATTTATTATATCCGGTTTTACCCCGCTACTTATAAATAACTCTTCTAAAGTAACACCTTTACTTTCACTAATATACTTAAATATTTTTTCTTCTTCTATATTTAAAATTATAGAAGTTTTTTCGTGATCATCACTAATATTTAAATTTAATTCCTCAATAATATCTTCTATAGATTCTACAAGTTTTGCCCCTTCTTTTATTAATTTATGAGTGCCTTTACTTAAAGGAGAATCAATTTGACCAGGAAGAGCAAAAACTTCACGATTCTGTTCACAAGCTAATCTAGCTGTAATTAAAGCTCCACTTCTTAACATAGCCTCTACAATCAAAACTCCTTTACAAAGGCCGCTGATAATTCTATTGCGCCGAGGAAAATTCTCTCTTAATGGCGGAGTCAACAACGGAAACTCCGAAATAACTGCCCCATTCTTACTAATAAAATCAGCAAGTTTCCTGTTTTCTCTAGGATATATATTTAATAAACCGCTGCCCAAAACAGCAACAGTCACCCCTTGTTTAACAGCGCTTTTATGCGCATTAGTGTCGATACCTCTGGCTAACCCGGATACTACACCTATACCCAATAAAGACAATCTATAAGAAAAAAATTGTGCCATAGATATCCCATAAATCGTAGGCATTCTTGAGCCGACTACAGCAATTAACAGCTTATTCAATACCTTACGATCGCCTTTAATATATAATACCAAAGGCTTACCATCAATTTCATTTAAAAGACTAGGATAATCTTCATCAAAAACATCCAAACAATCAATGTTTTCTTTTTCAATTAATTTCAACTCTTTCTCTAAAACCTGAGATTCTCTATTCCTTATTATTTTCTCAATATCTTTACTATCTAAATAAGGTATACCTTCTAATTCATTAGTGCTAGCATTAAAAATATGATCAATATCCTTAAACTTTAAAATAATACTATCTATTTTTTTAGAACTAAAATTTAAAAGATTTAGTAAAATTGATCCTTTCTTAGCCATTTTTTAATAGGTTTATTATTTTTTCCGAAATTTTTTTAGGAGATACACCTTCAGTATCAATCAAATAATGTGCTTTATTGTAAAAACATAATCTTTTATCCAACAATTCTTTAATTTTATCTAAAGGTTTATCCACATTTAGAAGAGGTCTATCTTTATTATTCTTTGTTCTTTCATAAATACTTAAAGATGATGCCATCAAAGAAATAACTGTACCGGTTTTTTTAGCTAAATCTAAATTTTCTCCATTACAAACTAGCCCTCCGCCACAGCTAACCACCAATCCAGTTTCAAAAGATATTTCCCTGAAAAGTTTATTCTCTAAAGTTCTAAAATAGGTCTCTCCTTTTTTTGCAAAAATATTATTTATTTTTTCGGACTCTCTTTCTTCAATTAGTTCATCCATTTCCACAAACTTTTTATTTAATTTTTTAGCAATAATTTTACCTACAGTACTTTTACCAGTACCCATAAATCCAGCTATATAAATATTTTTCATTATTAAATATGCCTTAATCCTTTATATAAGTTGGGGCTGTAACAATATAAAACATTCCCTGATAAAACAGATTAATGATTAATTACACAAATTGAAAACATTAATTTTTTATTGTTAAAACCATCATTTAATCTTTAAAATCAGGCGCTGGTTCAATTATGAAACAGCGCCAATTTAGTATTATCAACTTAAACACTTAATTTGTCAACCCTTCTAAAATCTGTTTTTGGAAAATCCCGAGAACAAGAATCGATATATTTATAGGAATAATATCTCTGAACAACCCATAGATGATCACTATTTATTAGGAATATATTTGTTTTTTGATTATGCCGATAAACATACAGACCAACCTTTTGTGTCTGTATGTCTATCAATTAGAGGATTAACTTTATTTTCCGTATTTCTTTATTAAACTAAGAGC
>JAGLSE010000085.1 GCA_023135905.1 Candidatus Omnitrophota bacterium | reverse complement strand
TCCGCGGCTTAGCCACTCCGTAAGGTAGCTGATTTTCGTGTTATGTGAGAAATGATAAAACAAAAAAATGGAAAATGAAACTTACAAAAAAATAATTGAATTCGAGAAGGTAACAGAATTATTTGGATACTGGCCATCTTTCCATGATGCCGAAATTATAAGCATTTCTCTCGACCGCAACGGAAAAGACGAATGGGAAGGTCCTATCCTCCATGCTAAAATTCATCTTTTTCAAATGGGGCCTGAAACTAAGAATAATGGAAAGAATTTCATATTCCATCATCATTCAATTGTTACATTCCGTTATACAAGTGTCGAAAATTTCACACTCAAAGGATTTAATCAGCAAAATGCTATCGATGGTCTTGAAATTTCAGAAAAATATAATGAAGAAAGAAAAGCGAGTATGTTTAAAGTTACACTTGAGCCTGGCTTTGGTGCACAATGCTCATTTGAATGCGATAGCATAGAAATTATAAATTTAGAAAAAGAAATTCCGGAATATAGTGTTTATAAAAACACATAACGACCCAATGCAGCGGATTTTGCTACGCCGCTTTGCGACTCCGCAAAACCGCTGATTTATATGTTAGCTAATAAAAATTAGAAAATATGGAATCTGCTTGGTCAATTATATTTCTTCTTCAAACATATAAGTATTGGTTGGCTGTATTAATCAGTGGAGTGTATCTTTTTATAAATCACAAAAAAATTTCAAAAAAAAGTTTTTTCTTTTTGTCTTCAGCATTAATTTGCATCCTATCTTCAAAAATATTAGCTTATCTATTAGCATTAATACAAGTTTTTAGAGGAAAAGGATTTTCGATTGAGTTTTTGCAGCTGTGGTTTTCTATAGAAAGAGTTATTTTAATATTTCTGTATATTCTAGTTATTTGGTTAAATCACACAAAAATTTTTCATAATACCAGGAATTAATTATAGCTTACAATTCGCTGAGCTAAGGCGTTATAGAAAAACAAAATTAAATGCAAAAAATAATAACCAGAAAACAAATTAGATTAGAAAATTATGATTATTCGTTAAATTGATATTGTTTTGTTACCATATGTTCATTTAATAGACAAAATATATTTGGTAAAATTATAAATAATAGCAAAATCGTAGGGGCCGATGGCGTCGGCCCGATAATAATAACATAAAAATAGAATTAAATGAATTCGGTGTAATTGTTGATAATGAATTAAAAAATTCTGAATATATATGTAATGAAATAAATTTGGATCAATATATTATCATGCCAAATCATTTACATTGTATAATTATAATTCAACGGAATATAACGGGCGGTCAGCCATGTTTAGAGTACAATAGATAGGTAACACTTTGTGGCATATTAAAAAGAATAATAGGGTCACCTATGGATATAAGAGTCAAGTAAAAGCGTAGGTTCCCCGACCATTGATATTTATTATAACAATAATATTAATTCATTTTTTTATTTAAGGGTTTTGTAGAGCTCTTAATTTAAGCTCGGAAAAACCTTACCTAATTAATAATACAAAAAGACACAACTCATTATCTCAAGAAGCTTCGGAAAAATACCGAACTTCAGTCACCTATTGGCTGCGCCGATTATTACGACCAGCATGATAATATCGGAAGCGACTCCCCGCTAATCAGTCCTAGGAAGCTATCTTAAAAAGATACTTCAGACCCTACTGAGCGCGGGAGCCGCGTGTGTCCGGATAAAATTATTTTTCTTTATAAAGAACGGTCTATGTTCCTTTAAAACATGATATACAGCTTTTAACATATCTCTTGCTGTAGCTACTTTTGCCGTATTATATCCTTTACGATTTTTTATACGCTCATGTTTTTTAGCAATTTCAGGCATAGCGTGTATAAAATGTATGGCAGTTTCAATTAATATCCACTGAAGATTTTTACATCTATTTTTACTAAGTGGTCCATTTCGTGTGGTATTAGCGCTTTGATGTACTCTGGGAGCAAGACCGGCATAAGAACATAAGCTGTTAAAATTCTTAAATCTGGATATATCGGATATTTCGGTTTTTATTAATGCAGCACTAAAAAAACTAAGACCGGGGATAGAAATCAAATTAAGTATATCTTGATTTTAACTAATTTTGTTTCTAAATCTCTACGATAATCCCAGATTTTTTCTCTATACCAAATTAATTGTTCAATATATCTTTTAACTAGATAATGATAATCAGTAGGTATAGCTGAAAAATTAATATTATTAAGAGCTTTTATTGTTGTGAAATCAGCAGTTACTTTTAATCCCAATTTATCTCATAATGCTTTTAGACGAAATATGATTTTAGATCTATCTTTAACAAGGTTCATTCTGTAACGTAAAGATTCTTTAATTTGCCGTGTCTTCTTATCCGAAATATGTACTGTTGGGAGATACCCTTTTCTTAAAATATCGGTAATAAGTTTTGCGTCTATTTTATCA
>JAGLSE010000084.1 GCA_023135905.1 Candidatus Omnitrophota bacterium | reverse complement strand
GGGTTTTTTATGTGCGCCCAGCATGGGCGCTTGATAGTCGGTGAAAGACCGATACGGGGGTTGATAGTGCCAACCGTTAGCTTAAGACAAGGGTGTCCATCGTGAGGTGGAATCTGAAGGAAGTCGGCAGCAAAGCTCCGGTCTGAGGAATACGAACCGCATACAAGGCATCATGAGTCTGGTGGGTGAGTTTGCAAGACAAAACAAAGCCCAAAACTATCCGAATCTGGAGGTGTAAATGCGGCAGATATATGGAGTGAAAGTAAGCGTTCTTACCCGGGGAGGTCTGAGAGATAAGCTGTGGATATGAAAATAGAAATGGCAAACCATATAGAGATGTATGATTGAACTCTCAGCAGTCAGCAGAAGCAGAGGTCATAGTACCTCGTTTCTTTTGTGAAAGCAAGAAACGGGGGAAGGACTGAAGGACTGAACGATAAGAGGTTTTCGGAGTTTGAATGACACGCAGAAATATTGAGAAAACAGACAACTTTAAAAATAATGAAGGTTACCTGCAGGAAACAAGAGTGGAACTCGGAGGCAATGTGGAGCGCGGAGTATTTCTTCTATGTCGTAGAACAGAGAAAATGATGGTATTAGAATATTAATCTTATCGAACCGCCGTATACCGAACGGTACGTACGGTGGTGTGAGAGGACGGCAGATGAAATAATCATCTGCCTCCTACTCGCTTGATAAGTTCAGTTTGTTTGAAAAAGTTTAATATTGCAATGTTTTTGTTGATTAAGTACACTTTTTGTAACTAATTGAATGGTGGAAACTTACAGTAAAAATGTTATTTATTGAGTATTTATGTTTATTTTTTTAAACATTTATAACATTTTGCATAGTTTTTGAAGTAAAATTTTAGTTAGAATTTTTATAAAAAGTCAATAAATTAAGGTTAAATCGTATTTTTTTAGTTTTCTTTTTAAATTCTTTGATTTGGCATAGAACCTGCTTTTATTATTCTGTTTGATTAAAAATAAATTAGGAAAATAATGAATAGAAAAAGAATTGTTAAAATTATTAAAAAAGAAATAAGAAATTTATCATTGGCTTGGTTTAAGTATTTGAACAAGGGGTTTGCCAAACTTACAAAGAAAAATAGGCTGATTGTAAATATAGCAATGTTCAGCCTTTTCTTTTTAGGAATCGTTTTTTTGGTTGTGAAAAATTTGGTATATGCTCAAGGAGAAGTGGTTATCCCAGAGACCATAAATCATTTTCATTTAGGAGGATTTTTCTCATGGTTTATGGGTGGAGGTTTGGCAAGTATTTTTATTAGATTTGCCAGAAAGAATTATTTGAAACTTAAAAGAGCTTTTGATATTATTATTTCTGCTGTGTTTTTAATATTATTATCGCCTTTATTTTTAATCATAGGTCTGATAACAAAAATTGATTCTGATGGTGTGGTTTTTTTTAAGCAGGAAAGGCTTGGTCAAAATGGAAAACTCTTTGAAATGTGGAAATTTCGGACTATGAGACAAAATGCCGAGTTAGAAACAGGTCCGGTTTGGACTCAAGAAGATGATCCCAGGATTACAAAAATAGGCCAGTTTTTAAGAAAATCGCATCTTGATGAATTACCCCAACTTATTAATGTGTTTAGAGGAGATATGAGTTTAATTGGTCCTAGACCGGAGCGGCCGGAGTTTACGGAAATTATTACACGTACAGTGCCGAATTTTACGAAGCGTTTAGATGTCAAACCCGGAATAACCGGTTTAGCTCAAGTTCGTTATAGGTATGGAGCCTCGATAAAAGATTCAGAAAGAAAATTAAAGTTTGATTCAATTTATATTAATAAAATGAGTTGGTTTTTCGATTTCAAGATAGCACTTTGGACGGTTAAAACAATGTTAACTGGAGAAGGCGCTAGGTAATAATCCCACATTAGGTTAACTTCGAATGACCTTGCTTCGCACAAAATCAGAAAAATATCTAAACGAAGTTGCTATTAGGTATTAAGTAAAATTTTTCTTTGAAGGAAAGTTATAAAAAAAATATTGATTGTTATTATTTAATGTTATAATAAAATAAAAATTTATTTTTTTATTTACTAATGAAATGGAGATTCAAGATGGTTATTAAAGTTTGGAAGCAAACATTTAGTATGTTCAAGGAAAATCCCAAAGTTGTTGTTCCTTTTTTTATTGTAGGATTTATGAATGCCTTAGCTCTTTTTGTGATTTATCTTGCTCCGCAAAGGCCGGTTTCAATCGTTTTAGCGCCTATCATTAGAGCTTTTTGGGGAGAACAATATTTACATTATCCTGTTAATTTGTCTTTAGTTCCAAAACTTTATTATTTCGCGAATATTTTAATTGATACCACAATTGGGGTTTTAATGACGGGTTTAGCTATTGGATTAGTTAAAGATGCTTATTTTGATGATGAGTCGGAAAAATTTTCTAATTTTTGGTTTTCTATTAAAAAATACTTATCATTAGTAACTGTTTGGTTAATAATCTTTGGTTTTTCTCTCTTATTTACTAAGTTAATGGGGTCTATAGGATTTATAAATAGTAACCCATTTTTGTCTGCAGTGGTAAATTATTTTGGTGTGATTTTAGTCCAGCTTTTTTTTCTATATCCTATGGTTGCCATTGTTATAGATAAAATTGGCATATTTAGGGCTTTAGGTGTAAATTTTGTATTTTTATTTAAGAATTTTATTTATTCGTTTTTATTGGTAGCTATTCCGGCACTTTTATATATACCGGTATTAGTTTTACAGAATAATATGCAAACTTTGATGAAATTGTTTAGTCCTGATGTAATTGTTTTTGTTTTAGGTGTTGGGATATTCGTTATTTTATTAATTAACGCTTTAATTACTGTAGCTCCGGTTATTCTTTATTTAAACAAGAGAAAAAGTAATTAATGTAACTAGTTAAGGATAGAGGAACAATATATGAAAATAAAAAAAATATCGTTTTTGGCAATTGTTGTTTTGATTTTACCATTGTTTTTAGGGTGTTCAGACCCTAAGTATATGTCAGAAAAAATGTTTTGGCAAGCTGAGCAGGAAGTTTCTAAAATTTTAAAAGGAAAGAATAATCAGTTAGAAGAAGAAGATTATAATAAAGTCGTTTCGGCATATAGAAAATTAATTGAAGCTTACCCTTTAGAAGAAGTGTCATTAAAGGCTCAATTTGCTATTTCAAAGTTGTTTGTAGCTCAAGGTAAATTTGATGAGGCTCAAAATGAGTTAAAGTCTATAATTCAAAACTTTGCTTCTAAAAGCGATATAGCTAGTACTGCATATTTTTCTATTGGAAATATTTATGAGGCTAAAGGTAAATGGAAAGAAGCTTATGAAGAATACGATAAAATTATTGATTTGTATCCACTTACATCTTTGGGTTTAAGGATGCCTATTTATATTTTACAACATTATCAAAAAACAAAGAATGAGAATGAACAGGGAAATGCATATAAGACGGCTGTTAGACATTACGATTCTTTGTTGGAAGAATATAAAGAAACACCGGTATATCCGGTAATTAGTGACCATTTAGCTTTGGTTCATTTACAACGAGGAGATAAAGAGAAATCTTTAGATGTTTTGGATGGTATTGTAGAGGAATATCCGGACAGTTTACAGGCGGCAAAATCTTTTTTAGTTAAAGGCGATGTTTTTTCAAGAAATAAAGAAGAGCTGCCTAAAGGTATAGAATCTTATGAAGAGTTTATAGATAAGTATCCGCAAAGTAAACTTATATCAAAAATTAAATTAAAGTTAGGGTTGCTTTATTTTCAAAATCAACAATTGAATGAATCAAAAGATGTTTTTTATGAAGTATTAAAGGATTATTCGGATAACCCACCGGTCTGTTTGGATGCCTATTTGGGATTATCTTATTGTTTTAGAAAAGAAAATAATACTGATGAGCTGATGAAAATTTATGGCAAAGTTAAAAAAGATTATCCTGACAGTAAGATGGGTTTATCTGTCCCGGTATTGGTTGCTCAGCATTATAAATATATTAAAAACGAGGATAAAGCTGAGATATCACTTAAGGATGCAATCTCTGAGTACGAGTCTATGATAGCTGAGGCCCAAAAGGAAACTCTTAAAACAAGAACAGCTGTTAGTTTTTTAGCTTTATGTTATTTAGCTAAGGATGAAAAAGAAAAAACAGTGGAACTACTTAATGATATGGCCGACAAATATCCTTCAAACCCGACTTATCTCTTAGATTTAGCTGTAGTCTATACGCGAATAAACGCTCGGGATAAAGCCGTGGAAACTTTTGAAAAGGTATTAATAAAATATCCAGACAATAAGAAAGTTGTTGAGTTAGCATCTTATCAGCTTAAGGTTTTAAAAGAGCCCATCTCTAAATAAAAAGATAAAATTCAGCTATTCTTAAATTATGGTATTAGTAAAAACAAAATTATATAAAAGTGTAAAAGAAATTATTATTAAGGCTATATGGCCTTTTTTATTTATTGTTACTTTTTATCCTACATATTCTCATCTTTTGGGAAGATTTGGTGCCAAAGATTCATATTATTCTCATGGATATTTAGTCCCATTTGTTTGTTTATATTTTGTATGGCAGAAGAGGAAACGTTTAAAAGAAATTGAATTAAAATCGGAGCCTATAGGTATATTTATTTTAACAGCAGGAATTTTGCTTCATTTGGTTAGTCTTTTTTTAAGAATAAATTTTGGTTCATATTTTGCGATACCAATATCAATATTAGGAATAGTTTTATATTTGTATGGAAAAAAAATTGCTAAAGAATTGATTTTTCCGATATTTTTTATTGTTTTTATGCTGCCTTTACCTAAGGTTATAATTATAGCGATTTCTTTTAAAATGAAACTTTTAGCTGCAGAAGGTGCAACCTTTGTTGTGGATAAATTATCTATGAAGGTTCAAAGAGTTGGATCAATTATATATTATCCGGGAGGTCAACTTTTAGTAGGAGATCCTTGTAGCGGTTTAAGGTCTTTAATCTCTTTTTTAGCGCTAGGAGCAGTTTTTACTCAGTTGACTGGAGCAAAATTGTGGCGAAAGATAATTTTATTTTTTTCAACAATACCTATAGCTCTTTTATCGAATCTATCACGGATAGTTTTTTTGTTTGTTGTTAGTTATATTTATGGGGAAAAAGCTGCTCAAGGTTTTGTTCATGATTTCTCGGGATTTATGGTTTTTGTTTTAGGATTTTTATTATTAATTATAGCCAGTAAATTATTAAAATGTTCGTTAGAAAAAGACAATTAATAGTTATACTTTTCTTAAGTATAGCTTCTATTTTAGTTTTTAAAATAGAGGGTTTAAAAGGTAATGTTTCTACTGAGATTCGTTTAAATAAGTTGCCTTTTCAAATTGGTCAGTGGCAAGGTAAAGATATAGAAGTTACAGAGAATGTTTATCAAATTCTTGAGACCAAAGATGTCTTAATGCGCGAATATAAAGATGAAGATGGGGATGTTGTTATTTTAGCTATGGTTTATGCCGGTAGGAACCGGGATAGTTTGCATCCGCCGGAATATTGTTATTTAGGCGGAGGTGCAGAGCTAACAGGAAAATCAAAAGATAATATACCTTTAAATGGGGGGGATGTTCTTTCTACAAACAAGTTAATAATAAAGTTTCCAAATGGAAGTACAAAAGCTTGGTATTGGTTTGCTACAAAAGGAAGATTTGTTTCGAATTATTATCTTCAAGAGTTATATAATTTATGGGACGCTTTACTTGGCAAGGATATTAATAGTGCGTTGATTAGAGTTTCTGTTATAGGTAATAAGAAAGGCTTAGAGGATAAGGCTAAAGCCTTTATTAATGAGGCTGTAGGACCAATAAAGGATGTTTTATAAGCTGCATTAATAAAAATACTCCTAACATAACGCTGCAATAAAATTAAGTTTTAGGTTAAGCATTCAATATAATTTAATTGATATACTAAATAAACATTGATTTATTGATTATTTTTAGTACAATGCTCTAATTTGTAGTGGGGATTCTATATTTATTTAAGTTTTAAGATTTATTTAATTTTATATTATAGAATTTAAATTAACAGGATTAAATGTAATTATAAAGGAGTAAAAAATGGGAAGAAAGGGTGAATTGAAAAATGTTAGAAATATTGGGATTATGGCACATATTGATGCCGGAAAGACTACTTTAACTGAAAGGATTTTGTTTTATACTGGTCGTTCGCATAAAATAGGTGAAGTTCATGATGGTGCCGCACAAATGGATTGGATGAAGCAAGAGCAGGAACGGGGTATTACTATAACTTCTGCGGCCACTACGTGTTTTTGGAAGGACAGCCGAATAAATATAATTGATACTCCCGGACACGTTGATTTTACGGTTGAAGTAGAAAGAAGTTTAAGAGTATTAGATGGTGCAGTAGCAGTTTTTTGTGCCGTAGGAGGAGTGGAACCCCAATCGGAAACTGTATGGCATCAGTCAAATAAGTATGAAGTGCCCAAAATCGCTTTTATTAATAAAATGGATAGAATAGGTGCAGACTTTTTTATTGTAATAAAAAGCATTGAAAGTCAGTTAGGAGCTAATATTATTCCTTTGCAGATACCGATAGGCGCAGAAGAAAATTTTAAAGGGATCATAGATTTACTTGAGATGAAGGCTTACATATATGATGATGAATCATTTGGTAAAAATTTTCATATTGAAGATATTCCTCAAGATTATAAAGAATTAGCTCAGAAATATCATCATTCTATGGTTGAGAAAGCCGTAGAACTGGATGATTCTCTTATGGAAAAATATTTAGAAGCAGAGGAAACTATAACAAAAGAAGAATTGATACCGGCAATTCGTAAAGGTACTATTTCTAATGAGATTATACCTGTTTTATGTGGTTCGGCTTTTAAAAATAAAGGTGTCCAGAGATTGCTGGATGCGATAAGTATGTATTTACCCTCACCTGAAGATTTGCCGCCGGCAAAAGGTGTTGATGTTGATGATCCCAGTATAACTATTGAAAGAAAACCTGATGATAATGAACCATTTTCAGCTCTTGCTTTTAAAGTGCAGACTGATCCGCATATGGGGAAACTTGTCTATTTTAGAGTTTATTCCGGTAAGTTAGAAGCTAGTTCTTATATGTTGAATGTTACAAAAGGCAAAAAAGAAAGAGTAGGCCGAATTTTGCAGATGCATGCAAATCAAAGAGAAAGTGTTTCTTGTCTCTATGCTGGTGATATAGCTGCGGCAATTGGTCTTTCCAATACGGTAACCGGAGATACCCTTTCTGATACTGACCATCCATTACTTCTTGAGGCTATAGAATTTCCGGCACCTGTTATTTCTATAAGTGTTACACCTGAAACTAGACAAGATCAGGACAAATTAGGTAAAGCTTTAATAAAACTTTCTGAAGAAGATCCAACTTTTATTGTGCATACGGATCAAGAGACAGATGAAACTATAATTTCAGGTATGGGAGAGTTACATCTTGAGATTATAGTTGATAGATTAAAACATGAGTTTCAGGTTGAATCTGAAGTAGGTCAGCCAAAGGTAGCTTATAAAGAAACTATTTTGTCAGAAGTTAAGCAAGATTATAAACATTCAAAACAAACCGGCGGACGTGGTCAATATGGCCATGTTATTTTAAAAATTTCTCCTTCTGAACCTGGGGTAGGATTTGAATTTAAAAATAGTGTTACTGGAGGAAGAATCCCTAAAGAATATATTCCTGCAGTTGAAAAAGGTGTAGTTGGAGCAATGAAAAAGGGTATTTATGCTTCCTACCCGGTTGTGGATGTGAAAGTTGAGTTACTTGATGGTTCATATCATGATGTTGATTCTTCTGAAATGGCATTTAAAATTGCAGGGTCGGAATGTTTTAAAAAAGCGTTTATGAAAGGAAACCCTGTACTTTTGGAGCCTCAAATGTCTTTAGAGGTAACAACTCCTGAAGAATATGTGGGCAATGTCGTTGGGAATATTTGTTCGCGCAGGGGGAAAGTTTTGGGAATCAATACTAAAGTTAATCAACAGGTAATTTTAGCTGAAGCACCTCTTTCTGAAATGTTTGGTTATGCTACTGAGTTGCGTTCTTTGACTAGCGGCAGAGCATCATATTCTATGCATTTTGAAAGATATTCTGGAGTGCCTTCTGCTATTTCCGAATCAATTGTAGAAGAGAGAAACAAGAAAAATAAAAAATAAAGTGTGTGAGATATCTGTTTAAACTTATCCAGTAAGGATATTATTTCATAGTGCTTAAAAAATTTATATAAAATTATGTCAGCTATACTTTTGGCTAAATATGATTGTCATAAAGTAAATTCGTATAACAAACGCTTTCGCGGAATATCAACCATATTTTATCAACTGTTTTTAATATTGCTATTTTTCTGTATCTATATATAATAAAAAACATAGAGGTAAAGAAGATATAATAATTAAATACATTAACGTCATATTTAAAATACAAAAAGTTTAGGAAAATGGGGGACTATTTGTATTTTTGTAAAGTACATTAATAGGGTTTGTATTTTTGTAAAGGTTAAATATGCCGGAAGAAATAATTTTAAATCATGTTATACTTGAAAAACTTGGTGAAAGTTATCAATCTATAGTTTATAAAGCCTATAAAAAAGATAATCCTGATCACTTATTATCAGTTAAAGTTTTAAAATCCAGCCATCTTGCAGAATACCAAAAAAAATATTTTTTACAAAAAGTTGAACAATTAAGGGTATTAAATGACCCAATGTTAATGACTCCGCATTCTTTTGAATATAAAGACGGACATTATTTTATTGTTCGTGATTTTTTTGAGGGGGTTTGTTTGGAGAAATGGGCTAACTTGCAAGAAAAAAATAATTTGGAAAATTTTTTTATTGTAGCATGTCATTTGGCTAAAGCTTTAGAAATAATTCATGAAGCAGGTATTATTCACGGGGGAATTAAACCCAGTAATATTTTAGTTAATCAACAAGATCTCTCTATTCGTATTATCAATTTTATAAGTTCTTTTGATGTCAGAGAGATAAGTCATTTTATTTATGACCGTGTTTTTGTTGAAGGAACTTTAGCCTATACTTCTCCTGAACAAACCGGCAGGATAAATCATAGAGTTGATTTTTTATCGGATCTTTATTCTTTAGGTATTATTTTTTATAAATTATTAACGGGAAAATTGCCTTTTTTTTCTTTGGACCCTTTAGAACTTATTCATTCTCATCTGGCGGAGGAAGCTAAATGTGTTATAACTATAAATCCTTTAGTCCCTAAAGTGTTAAGTGATATAGTTTCTAAACTTATTCTAAAACAGCCCGAGAAGAGATATCAAACCAGTAAGGGATTGTTGGCTGATTTACAAAATTGCAAAAATGAGTATTTTGAAAAAAAACATATATCAATATTTCCCTTAGGAAGATACGATTATACTCGTAGAGTTATTTTTATTTCTAAAATGGTAGGTAGAAAGAATGAATCAAAAACAATTCTGAACGAGTATAGTAAGGTTTGTAGAGGAAGTTTTCATGCGTTGTTCATTTCCGGTCTTCCTGGTATAGGTAAAACACGGATAATTCAAGAACTTCAAAAGCCGATTGTTAAAAATAGAGGGTATTTTACTTCAGGTAAATTTGATATTTATCAAAAGAATATTCCTTATAGCGCTTTAATTCAGAGCTTGAGGAATCTTATCAGAACATTTTTAACGGAAAGTGATGAAAGAGTGTCGTATTGGAAACAAAGGATTGAGGAAGCTGTTTCTTTTAATAGAAAAGTTATTTCAGCTGTAATACCTGAATTAGAAGCATTAATTGGCCCTCAACCAGAGGTTAAACCTTTACCTCCAGTAGAATCAAAGAATAGATTTAATCTTTTATTCGGAAAGTTTTTAGGTTGTTTGTCTAGCAAAGAAAATCCTTTAGTTATTTTTATTGATGATCTTCAATGGTGTGATAATGCAACTTTTGATTTTCTTGACAATTTATTTGTTAATAGTAAAGAATATCATTATTTGTTTTTTGTCGGCGCATATAGAGATAATGAAGTTAATTTAAGCCATCCTCTTTTTAAATTGATTAGTAATATAAAAGATAAAAAATGGTCATTGAAAGAAATAAGGTTAGAATCTTTAAAATCGCAATATTGTCAAGAGATGGTTTCCTATATTCTGGATTCCCCACTTTCTGAAACAGAAGAATTATCAAAGTTCATTAATAATCTTTCTGAAGGTAATCCTTTGTTTTTAGGTGAAATTTTGTTTTATTTGCATAACGAAAATTTGATTTATTTAGATGTTAATCGTTATTGGAAGTGGAATTTGGATAAAATACGGGAATCTAATATGCCATCTACGGTAGTTGCTCTTTTTAGTTCAAAAGTTAAAATGCTTCCTTTTGCTACTATAGATTTGCTTGAGTATTGCGCATGTATGGGGAATAGATTTTCGCCTACTGAAATATCTTTAGTAAAAGAAACATCTTTAAGTGAAGTATTTGAGATTTTAAAATTAGCTTTGGCTCTTGGCCTATTGATGGAAACCAAAGATGAATTTCAATTTGTGCATGACCGGGTTCAAGAATCTGTTTTAAATGAAATAGATGCTAATAGAAAGCGCAGAATACATTGGAAAATCGGCACGCATTTTTTAAAACCTGTTGGCACGGATATTGATCTTGAAAAAAATAATGATATTTTTTCAATCGCGTCTCATTTGAATTTGGGGAAACCATCAAAAATCGACAAAGAAACAACCTATACTTTAGCGAGGATTAATTATCATGCGGGAAACAAAGCTTTAATGTCATTAGCTACAACTGCAGCTAATGAATATTTTAGAATGGCAAAAAATGTTTTATTAAAAGATTCCTGGAATAGTCATTATGAAGAGAGTTTTAAGATTTATCAAAAAAGTGCTAAAACAGAATTAATGTGCGGGGATTATGCCACTTCGGAGAAATTACTTAATTTGCTTTTGGAGAATGCTAAATCTGATCTTGATAAAGCAGAGTGTTTAGCCGAGCAGACAACCTCTCTTTCATCAATAGGTAATTTTATAAAAGCCATAGAGACGGCTAATAGAGGATTAAGTTACTTTGGTAAGACGATACCAACGGATTCTAAAGATGCAAACAAAAAAAGAGAACAACTAATGAACGATATAGAATCCAATGATTTAGATGTATGGAGTATAATTTTGAATATGCCTTTTACAAAAGAACGGAAAAGCAAAATTGAATTATCTTTTTATAGTGAATTAATACCTGACTTTTATATGTCAGGTTTAGTTCCACAATTGTATTTATCAGCAGTTATGTCCACATTGCATTGTCTTTCAGGAGGAATGGATGAATCCGTAATTTATTCATTTGCGATAATGGCACTTTATCTTAGTGAAAAAGGAGAATTTGATAAAGCTTTTAAATATGAAGATCTTGCACGAAATTTAAGTGAAAAATATCCCAATACTTTCGGAGCAACACGCGGAATGAACGGGATAGTTTGGTGTAATATGCATACTCGCAGTCATCCTCAAGATATTGTAGCTTATTGTTTAAAATCAATCCAATGCGGTAAGAATTCAGGGGATCTTTATAATGCAGGTTTGTCATATGGACCTTTGATGTGGAATTATCAGGTACAAGGTAATGATTTTCAAAAGATAGAAGATTATGCTAATGAATGTCTTGATTTTTCAAATAAATATCATTTGAAATTTTCAGTCCGTTTAGCAGAAGCTATGAAGTATGGCTGGATTGAACCTATGAAAAATAAACATTCTCATACTCATATAATAAAAAATATTCATCTTTGGGTAAAGGATAATCATATTTCTTGTGCAGGCAGTTATTTTGTCCATATTGGTATAGTCTCTTATTATTTTGGCAAATTTAAAAAAGCTGAATTTTATTTACAAAAAGTAAATGATTATTTAACAGGTTTAACAGATAATGTTTTAAAAAGACAATGGCACGTTTTTTTGGTGTTAAACGCTTTAGCCTTGCATGCGGAAGGGGTTAAATATAAATCAAAACAAAGCGTTTCTGAGTATATAGAGCCGCTTATAAAAAAAGTTGAAGAGTGGGCTAAGTATGGTCCATTACTTAAACCGTATTTGGCTTTTCTTTACGCTGAAGTAGAAAGAGTTATTGGAGATATTAGAGAAGCAAAAACTCTTTATCAGGAGGCAATAGAAACTGCCCATTATTATGGTTATACCTTTTTGGAGGGTTATATAAATGAATGTTTAGGTGAATTTACAGAGATGCATAGTAAATTTGGCTTAATACCTTTGCATTATGAATCAAAAGATAAAAATAAAAAAAAATGTACTTTTGAATCCCGGTATAATGAAAAGATATATTCATTAAAATATTTTAAAGAAGCCCTATTGTTATATAAGAAATGTAAAGCTGAAGGAAAGATAATTTTACTTATAGATAAACATACAGATTTAATAGAAGATGAACCCGTATCAGTTATGCCTGCATCAATGGAAATATCTCCTATATTACCTAATATAGATTTTGATTATCTTATGAAATTATATCTAATTATTCCTGCGGAAATGGGCGAAGATGTCCTCTTACATAAAATAATGAATGTTGTTCTGGAAAGTTCTGGTGCTCAACATGGGTTTTTGATTATAAAAGAAAATAATGATTTATTTATACGGGCTGAAAGTCATATTACAGAGAAAGAAATTGTTAGAACAAAAAAAGAAAAATTTGAAGACTATAAAAATATTTGTCATGCAATTGTCCGATATGTTTATCGTACAAGAGAACTTTTAATACTTGAAAACGCATTTGAAGAAGGTAAATTTAAGACTAATCTAGAAGTCCAGAAAATGGAATTAAGATCAGTTTTATGTATTCCTGTAATAAAACAAAACTATTTGATAGGAGTTCTTTATTTAGAAAACAGATTGTCCGAGGGTATATTTACTCACGAACGAACTGAAATGGTAAGGCTTCTTGCTTATCAGGCAGCCATATCTTTAGAAAATACCCGTTTAGTAGAAAAAATGAGACAAACAGAAGCCGTTCTTCAACAGCATCATGATCATCTTGAAGAAATGGTTGAAGAACGAACACGCCAGTTGAGAAAAACACAAGAAGATTTGATTGTTGCTGAAAGATTAGCAATTTTAGGGCAGCTATCAGGAAGTATATCTCATGAAATACGTAATCCTCTTAATGTTATTAGCAGTTCGGCATATTTTTTAAAATTAAAATTAGGTAATTATGATAAAAAAGTACATGAGCATATTGAACGTATTGAATCAGAGGTGAAAAAATCAACAGCTACTATTGATAGTCTTTTAAGTTTATCTGGGATCAAAAGTGTTAAAAAGGAATTAGTGAATATCAAGTCAATAATTAATGATGCTCTCGTCGCATCACGAATACCCGAAGGAATTGAAATTATTAAAATGTTTTTAGATAGTGATATTTATGTAAAAGTTGATAAAGATCAGTTGTGTATGGCTTTTCACAATATCATTAAGAATGGAATAGAAGCAATGAATAAAAAAGGGAGACTTTCAATCCAAGTAGTTAAAAATAAGAGTACGGTAGAAGTTTCGTTTGAAGATACAGGTGTTGGAATCCAAACCGAAAATATAAGTAAAATTTTTCAACCTTTATTTACAACAAAAGCAAAAGGCATTGGGTTTGGTCTGTCAATTTGTAAAATGATTATACAAAAAAATGACGGTTTTATTAATGTTAAGTCAGAAGTAAACAAGGGGGCTAAGTTTACAGTCCAGTTTCCTGTAGATTCATAGCTAAAGGAGATTATAATTGAAAAAAAAGTTGAAGATTCTTGTAGTAGATGATAATGAATGTCTTTGTAAAAATTTATTAGACATTTTAGATTTTAAAGGTTTTGATGCCATTGAAGTTCATGATGGGTATAAGGCTATTGAAATTGTTAAAAAAAATGAGTTGGATGTAGTACTTATGGATGTTAAGATGCCGGGGATTAGCGGTGTAGAAACCTTAGGTATTTTAAAAAAAATAGCTCCTAACTTAAAAGTTATTTTAATAACTGCATTTGCTGATGACGAAGTATTCAAAATAGGACTAGAAGATTGTACTTATACAGTAATCCAAAAGCCCATGGATATAGATAAACTTATTGCAATGATAGAAGAGGTAATTAAAAATAATAATATTACTAAATAAATTTAACCCAAAATAAACATATGTTAATAACTTTTTTTATCAATAATCTTGATGTTGTATTCTTTTTTTACGGATTAGCCTTTTTTGTTATGGGTGTTTCTATTTTTATGAATTTGCCTAGGGATAGCAGTTTTAAAGTGTCAAAAATTCTATGGCTGCTTGGTTTATTTGGTATTTTTCATGGAATTAATGCGTGGCTTGATATTTTTACGGTTACTAGAGATTACAAAAGCCAATCCTGGGATTTGATCAGGATAGTATTTTCATCAATTTCATTTATTTTTTTGTTTGAATTTGGTCGAAGATTGATGAAATTGACATTTAAAAAATTTCCAAATAAATGGATTACTTTTGCATTAATTGCGTTTATGGGTTTATGTATGTTTTTATCAAAACATGATGTTAGTATTTTGTCTAGATATATTCTGGGCTTTCCTGGGGCTTTTATATCCGCATTGGGGTTTTTCTCGTATTGTAAAGGTAAATCCGAAGAATTAAAAGAATTAAAAGTTTTTAATTATTTTCTTTTTACTGCGTTTGCTATGGCTTTTTATAGTGTTTTGGCAGGAATAATCGTTTCAAAAGCGAATTTTTTCCCAGCTTTTTATATAAATGATGAATCTTTTTTGAAATTCATGTTAGTACCTGTACAGGTATTCAGAACGCTATGCGCTATAATTATTACTTGGTCAGTTTTGAATATATTGAAAATGTTTAGTATTGAGATAACGGTAAATCTCTTGAAAAGTAAAAAACTTGCAGAAAACTATATGGTTGAATTAAAAAATATTATATCTTCAATTCGGGATATATTGTTAATAATTGATTTAGATAATAAAATAATACAAGTAAATAAAGTAGCTTGCAGAGTTTTAGGATATACTGAAGAAGAGTTTATAGGTTTATCAATATATAATTTGGTTGAAAAAGAAGAAATAGACTCAATAAAAAATCGTGAACTTATTAAATTATCAAAAATTAGGCCTATAAATTTTGAATTAAATCTAATAGCAAAAGATAATAAAAGAGTTCCGGTATTAATAACTTTCTCTCTTATTAAAGCTATAGAGGGTAAAAGCGCTAATGTTCTGTGTGTTGCCAAAGATATGCGAGAATTGAAAAATTTAAAGAAAAAATTAGCCGATTCAGAAAAACTTGCGGCAATGGGCAAAGTAGCAAATGTTTTAGGGCATGAATTTAGAAATCAATTAGCTGTGATGAAACTTTCAACATATTTTCTTAAGATGAAATATGGGGATAATGATGAAGTAATGTATAAACATTTAAATCTAGTAGATGAAAGGATTCTTGAATCAAATATCATTATAGAAAATATTTTATCGTTTTCAAGGACAAAAAAACTAGATTTAAAAATTATTGACTTAGGCGGTATTATTATGTCGAGCATTGTCAAAGTTCAAATACATGATGAAATTGATGTGATTACTGAAATAAATAAAGAACCTCTGAGGATAGAAGGTGATGAAATACAGCTTAATAGATTGTTTTCTAACATACTTATAAATTCTTTACACGCTATGGAGGGTAAAGGACAATTGATTATTACGACATCTGTGGTAAACTGTGAAATATTAGTTTTAATAAAAGATAATGGTGTAGGTATAAAGAAAGAAGATTTAAATCATATATTTGAACCTTTTTTTACTACAAAATCTAATGGTACCGGTATCGGATTAGCCATTGCTCAAAATATAGTAAAACTGCACAGGGGTGAAATCCAAATTAAGAGTGAATTTGGCAAAGGAACCGAAGTCTTAATAAAGTTTTTACGAAAGGACAAATAATGAAAAATAATAAAATAATTAAGCTGCTTGTGGTAGATGATGACCCGAATATCCGATTAAATTTAAAAGATATATTAGGTGACGATGGATATGAAGTTAAAGGCGTAGGAACACTAAATAAAGCTGAAATAGAGATAAATAATAATTTTTATAATGTTGTGATTTTAGACATTAAACTCCCAGATGGAGAAGGCATTAATCTTCTTAAAGAAATAAAAAAAATCAACAAGGATATTATTGTGATAATGTTTACCGGGTTTGCATCCTTGGAAAGTTCGATTGCCGTTTTAAATGAAGGCGCTTTTGCTTATTTTCAAAAACCGGTTAATATGGATGAATTAAGGATAATAATAAAGAAAGGTTTGAATATGCAAAAACTTGCTTTAGATAATATACGCTTATTAGCTGAATTAAAAGAGTTGAGTATGAAAGATCCTTTAACTGGTTTGTATAATTATAGATATTTAAGGGAGAGACTTTTTGCGGAGTTTAAAAGATCCAAACGATATGGTTTATCATTAACCATAATAATGATTGATATTGGATATTTTAAGTCTATTAATGATATTTATGGTCATCAATATGGAGATCTCATTTTAAAAGAGTTTTCTAGGTGGTTATCTGATTCTGTTAGAATTAATGATATCGTCATTAGATATGGCGGGGAAGAGTTTTTACTTATATTACCTGATACAGATGAAAAGGGAGCTATTACGTTTGGAGAAAGACAATTAGAGCAGCTGAACGAAAAAGTTTTTGACTCTAAAGGTAAAAAAATAAAACTTAAACTAAGTATGGGGATATCAAGTTATCCCGAGAATGGAGTTAATACAGAGTCTACTCATCTTAATTCAGCAGATCAAGCCTTAAGAGAAGCTAAAGACAAAGGAGGAAATAACTTATGCGTATATAGGGGAGTTTCTAAAATAGAGGTCAATAACATTATGGAAAAAACAGGGAAAGATAACATAGCTAAACTTAAAGAAAAGCTATATAAAATGAAAAATCGCGTTAATCAAACGTTATTAGAGTCCATTTATGCTTTTGCTAGAGCTATGGAGGCAAAAGATTATTATACTAGTGAACATGCTGAATGCATGATCTCTATAGTAATTCAGATAGGCAAAGAACTTAAGCTTACGCCCAAAGAGATAGAAGACATTAAGCATGCAGCGACTTTACATGATTTAGGAAAGATAGGTGTACCCGATAGAATATTGCATAAACGAGCTAAACTAACAAAAAAAGAATATGAACAAATAAAAAAGCATCCTCAAGTTGGTGCTGAGATAATAAGATGTGTTCATTTTTTAGAAGGAGTTGTCCCCGCGGTTTTATATCATCATGAAAGATATGATGGAAAAGGGTATTGTAATGGATTAAAAGGAAAAGATATACCGTTAGGAGCAAGGATAGTTTCCGTCGCTGATGTTTATCAAGCGTTGATATCAGATAGACCTTACAGGAAAGCTTTTACGGAATACGAAGCCATGAAAATAATAAAAGAAGGTATAAATACTCAATTTGATCCTGATGTGGTGAAAAGTTTTATAGTAACTATTGAAAAACAGAAAAAAAAGGGTAAAGGTATATGCAAAAAAGAGTCTTAATTGCTGATGATAATAAAGCAGTACGGGATACATTAAAAGACGTATTAGCAGGAAAAGAATACTTAGTAGATACTGTTGTTAATGGATATGAACTTTTAGCATATATAAAAGAAACCATTCCTAACATAATTATTTTAGATTTAATTATGCCGGAAAAAGGAGGATTAGATATAATATTTAGTATAAAAAAAATAGCGCCTAATACAAAAGTTATTATATATACAGGTTATTCTAAATACGAAAAAAGTATTTACGCGGAAAGTGCAGATAGTTTTATAGTAAAAGGTGAAAGTATAGAGAACCTTTTACGTATAATAGATATACTTTCATAAATTTTTAAAATAATTAAAATTTAATTAATATAATAACTTCCACTATTCTTCAGAATAATAAAAAATTATATAACAACAAATAAAATTTATTTAATCTAATCATAATATTAATTTTTATTAATAAGAGAATAATATAATAGGTTTATATGCCAAGATATGATGTCGCAGTTATTGGTGGCGGTCCCGCGGGAATTATGGCTGCTATTACAGCAGCTAGACATAAAAAAAATGTTATTTTAATTGAAAAAAAAGGTTGTTTAGGCCGAAAAGTTTTGATTACCGGGAATGGACGTTGTAATATTACAAATAATGCATCAATTGAAAGGTTTATTAGAGTTTTTGGTAAACAAGGAAATTTTTTAAAACCTTCTTTTTTTTCATTTTTTAATAACGATATGATAGAATTTTTTGAACAAAAAGGATTAAGACTTAAAACTGAAGATAACGGCTGTATTTTCCCTATAACTGATAATGCCTCTTCAATAATAAAAATTTTAAAAATATATCTACTTGAAAACAAAGTAGATGTGAATTATAATGCTAGAACAGTTAAGATTGATATAAAAAAAAATAAATTTAGTTTGATTTTGGAAAATAATACGTGTATATATTCGGAACGGATAATAATGGCAACTGGCGGGATATCTTATAAAAAGACGGGTTCTAGTGGTGATGGGTTTAAAATGCTTAAGAAATTGAATCATACTATACAACTTTTAAAACCAGCACTTGTTCCATTAATAGTAAAAGAGAAATTTGCCAAAGATTTAAAAGGTTTAACATTACAAGGAGTTAAAGTTGTATACCATAAGGATAGGAAAAAAATAAAGTCAGAATTGGGAGACATTTTATTTACACATTTTGGTGTTTCAGGTCCTTTAGTGTTAGATTTAAGTCGGGATATTGTTTTTTGCCTTCAATTTCAAAAGAAACTGGAAATTTTTATAGATTTGAAACCAGAATATAAAATTGAAGAACTCGAAAAAATATTAATAACAGAGTTTAATATAAAAGGAGCCTTAAAGTTAAAAAATATTCTGAAACAATTTTTATCAAATAGATTAGTTGAAACAATATTGAGTCTATCAGCAATACATCCTAATAGAAAAGGGAATCAGACTTCAAATGAAGAAAGAAGAACCGTTCTTAGGTTGATTAAAGGATTACCTTTAACTGTTATAGGGTCATTACCAATAGAAAATGCTATGGTTACAGATGGAGGTGTTTCTATAGACGAAATTAACTCAAAAACCCTTGAATCGAAAATTGTTCCAGGATTATATTTTGCTGGTGAAATTATTGACGGTTGTGGTCCATGTGGAGGCTTTAATTTACAACAAGCCTTTTCAACAGGTTATCTGGCGGGAAAAAATGCTGGATTAGGTTAGTAAAAAGTTTTATTAAAGTAATTAAAAATATTATATGAAAAAAAGTTCTTTAATTTTTAGAATTCCTAAACTCTATTCATTAGGTATACGTTTACTATATTTTGGAGCCTGTGTTAGGTTGAAAAATATGGTGGGTAAAGATAAAAAAGTTTTTGAGCCGGCTTGCGGTTATGGGAGAATTAAAAAGTATTTAGATCCAAGCTGCACTTATTCTGGGATTGATTTGAATGAGAACTTTGTTAATTATGGTAGAAAAAATGGATTGGATTTGAAAGTAGGGGATATTCTAAAAAAAGAGAATTATCAAGAAAGTGATATAATCATTTTAAGTGATATTCTGCATCATTTATCGGTAGAAAATATTAAAAAACTTGTATCAATCGCTTCAAAATTTGCTAAAGAAAAGGTAGTTATAATTGAACCAATATTTGTAGATGTGGCTTCAGGCAAAAATGTTTTTTCAAAATTTTTGGCAAAGTTTTTTTCTTGGGTGGATTATGATGGTATAAATAAGATCGAAAAATGGTTTTCTCGAAAAGATTATGATATTTTATTTGAGGAGCTTAAACAAAAAAATAATTTTTCTAAAATGAATATAGCCTTTTTCAATCATCATTACTTCATTGAGTCTTATCTTTAATCAATGAGACTTAGATTTTTCGGAGAAAAATCTGTAGTCGAATTGATCCTGAGAGAGTAAAACGAGTCGAAGGATTTCGGGTTTAATTACCCGCAGTTTACTGAGGAAAAGTTATTTAGGGGAAACCTTCGATCCCCCGTAGCTTGCCGCGGGGTAGTTGATATTTAAAAAATAAAATTTTTTTAAATAAAAAAGGAGTTTTTATAATGGGTATTAATATTACTTATAAAATTTTAAAAAACCATTGTATTGCGGGGGAATTAGAGGTTAATAAAGAAATAGGAATAAAAATTGACCAAACATTGACTCAAGATGCTACCGGAACAATGGCATATCTTCAATTTGAGGCTATGGGTATACCTAAAGTCAAAACAGAGTTGTCTGTAAGTTATGTAGATCATAATACGTTACAACAAGGTTTTGAGAATGCTGATGACCATAGATATTTAAAAACAGTTGCCTTAAAATACGGAATTAAATTTTCTAAACCTGGGAATGGTATTTGTCATCAGGTTCATTTAGAGCGGTTTGGTAAACCCGGGAAAACTCTTTTAGGAAGTGATAGCCATACTCCAACAGGTGGAGGAATCGGAATGATTGCTATTGGGGCAGGTGGTTTAGATGTGGCAGTTGCTATGGGTGGTGGAGAATTTTATTTGATATGTCCAAAAGTTATTAATATTGCGTTGAAAGGAAAATTACGTAAATGGGTTTCAGCTAAAGATGTTATTTTGTATATTTTAGGAATACTTTCTACTAAAGGAAATGTAAATAAAGTGCTGGAATATTCTGGTGAAGGAGTAAAAACACTTTCAGTGCCGGAACGAGCAACTATTACTAATATGGGGGCAGAAACGGGAGTTACTACAAGTATTTTCCCTTCAGATGAAGTTACTAAAGATTTTTTGAAAGCTCAAAATAGAGTTGACGATTGGGTTGAATTGAGTGCGGACCCAGATGCTGAATATAGTGAAACTATAATTGTTGATTTATCTGAAATTGTACCGATGGTAGCTTTGCCCCATTCTCCGGGAAATGTTGTACCAGTTAACGATATAGCAGGTAAAAATATAGATCAAGTAGAAATAGGAAGTTGTACAAACTCTTCATTACGTGATTTAATTATTGTAGGTAAATTGTTCGAAGGAGCAATGATTAATTCGGACATTTCGGTTGCTATTGCTCCTGGTTCACGTCAGGTATTTTCGATGATATCTAAGAATGGAATACTTTCTAACCTGATTGATGCCGGAGCAAGAATTATGGAAAGTGCTTGCGGGTTTTGTATTGGAAACGGGCAGTCTCCACAAACAAATGCCGTGTCAGTTCGAACGAATAATAGAAATTTTGAAGGTAGGAGTGGAACAAGAACAGCAGAGATATTCCTTGTTTCACCCGAAACAGCTGCTCTTTCAGCAATTGCCGGTAAATTTGTAGATCCTTTAACTAAAAGTGCTGACGAATTTCCGGAGATAATGATACCAGAGAAGTTTGATATAGATGATGATATGATTATAATTCCGCTTGCTGATTCCTCCCAAATCAAAGTTTTAAGAGGCCCAAATATAGGAGAGCCTCCGGTAAATACGCAAATGAATGATCGATTGATAGGGAATATTGTGATAAAAGTCGGCGATAAAATTACAACTGATCATATTATACCTGCCGGCCTTAGACTTAAATATAGATCTAATATTAAAAAATATTCAGAATTTGTTTTTGAATCTGTAGACCCTGACTTTTATAAAAATGTTTCCATTTTGAAAGATAAAAATAAATCAGTTTTTGTCTTAGCCGGAGAAAGCTATGGCCAAGGGTCAAGTAGGGAACATGCAGCCTTGTGTCCAATGTCTTTAGGTGTAAAAGCTATTTTTGCTAAATCTTTTGAACGTATTCATGCTGCAAATCTAGTAAATTTTGGAATATTACCTTTGGTTTTTGCAGATAATAGTTCATATGATAAAACAGATAAAAATGATGAAATAGAAATTTTTTCCATTATTGAATGTTTGGATAAGAATAGAAATATTATTATTAATAATAAGACTAAAAATATTAAAATTGAAATGAAATATTTACTTTCAGATAGACAAAAAGATATATTAAAAGCTGGAGGGCTTTTAAATTATATTAAAAATGAATTACGAAAATCATAGTTAAGTAAAGTTTAAAGTAACGCAATAAATCTAATAAATATATATTGGCAATTACAATTTATTATATATTTTAAGGATAATTAGAAGATAAAGAAAAACATCCTGCAGCGATTGGTGTATCTATGAATTGTTCATAATCATTAATCGAAATATATTTGTCATTAAGCATTCTTAAAAATACCATATCTCTTCTGGTTTTTGCCATATTGGGATATCTGTCAGGTCGGAATCGAGTGGGTGATTGAGGGAGACCGGCTAGAAGGGCACTTTCGGATAAATTAAGCTTATCAGGCATTTTTTTAAAGTAGCGTAATGATGCAGCTTTAATACCATATATATTGCCTCCATAAGGAGCAATTTCAAAATATAATTTTAAAATTTTCTCTTTTGAATATAGTTTTTCAAGTTTAACTGCATGAACCAGTTGAATTATTTTGTGAGGGATAGTTTTTTTTAGAGGTTCAATTAAACCAACAACCTGCATAGTTATTGTAGATGCCCCTGAAATAATTTTTTTGTTGTATATATTTTGAAAAATAGCGCGAATAATAGCTCTGAAATCTACGCCATTATGATGATAAAAGTTTTTATCTTCTATAGCGATAGTTGCATTAATAAATAAAGGACTAATCTCATTTAATTTTACAGGTAAAATCCAAGAATCTTTTATGTTTAATTCTAAGCGTATTAGTTTACCATCAGCATTAAAAATATAGTTAGAATATTCAATGTTTTCGAATTTACTATAGGGTAAAGGATAATAATGCAAGACACAATAGTATATTGCCCAATATGAAATATATAATATAATTATTATATATAAAACAAATTTAACAATTTTTTTAGATTTATTTTTCATAGGTATATTATTAAAATTATATTAGACACATACTTTATTACCATAACAGATCTTAGATTACAAGACTTCACTTTGAGAACTATCAAACAGGGCAATTGTTTCTAAACAGATAGATTTATTTTTTTTATGATTATAAATAAAATTTTTCTGGACATATTAAATCTTAGGAATAAAATTACTTATTGAACTGTTGTAAAACACTACAGATTCTGGAAACGTTAAAATCAGGAATGTCTATGATAAAGAAGCAGCACCATTATCGTTTCATATGAATATTTAAAAAAGGAATATGGAAAAAAACTTTTGTAAAAGTATAAGATCATGGCCTAAAGAAGATCGTCCTCGTGAGAAACTTTTTAAAGATGGTGAACATAAATTGTCTAATACTGATCTTTTAGCTATACTATTGAGTACAGGCAGTAAAGGACAAAGTGCCATTGATTTAGCAAGAAAAATTTTAAAAAAATTTAAATCTTTTAGAAATATAGGGAAAACAGAAATTCCTCAATGGAAAGAATTTAAAGGTATTGGAAAAGCTAAAATATCACAAATAAAAGCTGCTATAGAGATTGGTAGGAGGTTAAATGAAGAAGAAATAACAAAAGGAAAACTTAAAGTTAGTTCGGCAAAAAATGTTGTGGAGATTTTAATGCCGAGAATGCGGGATTTAAAAAACGAGGTTTTTAAAGTTGTTTTACTCAATTCAAAGAATGTTATTATAAATATAGTAGAAGTTACTGAAGGTACGGTTAATTTTGCAGTTCCGATAATCCGGAAAATTTTTCAATTATCATTGCAAAATTTTGCTGTTTCTATTATTTGTGTTCATAATCATCCTTCAGGAGATATAACTCCCAGCCTTGACGATAAAAAATTTACAAATGAATTGGTATGCGCTGGAAATGCATTACAAATTAAAGTATTGGATCATATTATTATCGGTGATGGTGATTATGTTAGTTTAGCAGATAAAGGTTTTTTATAGTATAAATAAAAAAATAGAGGAAAAGATGAATTTTTATGATATTGTAAACTAATTATATGAATGTTTCGTCTTATGTAAAAAACAAGGAAAATCGATATTGATAGTAAAATAATGGCTTAGGTATAAAAGGGAGGGATTATAATGATAAAAAAGATAGGGTATATGTTATGTATGGGGGTTTTTTTGATGAGCACTAATAAGTTTTCATTCGCGCAAGAGACTGCTCTAGATAAAATTGAAGATGTTTCAGATCGTTTGGAAGATATCTCAGACCGTCGGGAAGATGTTCGGGACCGTAAAGAAGACATATTAGATAGAAGAGAAGATGTTTTAGATCTCAGGGAAGGTGTAAGGGTTCGGGAGCGCAAGGAAGATATAAATGAAAAAAGAAAGAAATTACGTAAAAAGGCTAAAGATAGAAGAGAAGGTATAAAGGAAAAAAGAAAGAAAGAACGTGAAGAGGCTAAAGATAGAAGAGAAGGTATAAAGGAAGAAAGAAAGAAAGAATATGAAGAGGCTAAAAATAGAAGAGAAGATATAAAGGAAGAAA
>JAGLSE010000083.1 GCA_023135905.1 Candidatus Omnitrophota bacterium | reverse complement strand
CCAAATTTTCCCTTGGAAATTTTGGAGTCGACCCTCCGGGCAAATAATGCTAACCGCATTATTTGGGTTAATCTATAAATCAAAAAACTCTTTCATAGTAATAAAGTCAACTTTTCCTTGAAGCTTTGGTAATTCATTTTTAAAAAATTGTATAGTATTTTCTTTCGGATGAGCAATAACAATAATCTTACCCTTTTCGCGACTCTTATTTATTAAAACATCCATTCTTTCTTTCATCTGAAACATATCATCAGAATCATCCAAAAACCCCTCATTGTATCCGCAAACTACCCCTTCTTCTAAGGCTATTTCATAACCAACAGATTCCTCAGATGTTCGACTATCAACAAAAATCAACCCTCTATCTTTAATTTCCTTCAAAATCATCCTCATAAGATCCTCATTTTTAGTTGCTTTAGAGCCCATATGATTATTAACTCCTATAGCTATTCTTGTAGAATTGAGATATCTTTTTAAAAGAAAGTCTTTATCCTTTTTGTTCAAATCACTACTAATAAACCTATATTTATCGGTCTTTTGATATTTTTCTTCTACCGGCTGTAAAGGAAGGTGTATAAATACCGAATGTCCGCATCTGGTAGCAATATGCGCAATATTTTTAGAAAACCTTAAATTAGGTATAACCGAAACTGTTACAGGTATTCCTAATGAATGCACATCTTTTAAAGCATTCAAACTCTCTCCGAAATTATCAAAAATTATAGCTATTGTAGGTTTATACTGATCAGATTTACTAATTTCTATTTTCGCGACTTTTTCTTTATTTTCTACCGCTGTTAAATGATGAATTTTTTTTTTATTTAAGGATCGATAAAAAAATATCGGTCCCACAATTAAAATTATAAGTAATGCTATCCTTAAAGTTTTAGTCATATTAATTATCTTTTAACAAGTCAATGAATTTACAATATTCCTGTTTAGAATCATTACTTTTTAAAATAGCACTCCCAACACATACATAATCACATCCAGAATCTATTGCCGCTTTAGCATTATTTAATTTTATCCCCCCGTCAATAGCAATTTGAATTAATGGATATATGTTTTTAAAATATTTTATTTTACTTAATACCTCCGGCATAAAAGGTGCACCATAAAAACCGGGATTAACTGACATAAAAAGAACCATATCTATATTCTTCATAAGAAAACCTATTTCTTCAATCTTTGTTGTTGGATTCAAAGCAATTCCGGCTTTTAAATCAGCCTCTTTAATTTTATTAATTATATCATTATGATTTCCACCTATTTCAAAATGATAAATTATTTTCTTTGCACCTAACTTTTTGAATGGCTTAATCCATACGATAGGATCTTTTACCATAAGATGAGCTTCACAATCAATAGGACTATCAATGTTCTCGATATCTTCAATACCAATACTTCTAGAAGGTACAAACTCGCCATCCATAATATCAATCTGAGCATAATTTGTAAATTCTGAACATTTATTTAACATAAACATAAGGTCATCTTTCTTATCTGTAAGCAATGCTGGAACAACTCTATTCATTTATAATCTCCTCTTTAACTAAAAATAACTATAACCTAAAAAACTTACTCAACATTCCGATAATTTCTTTGTTCGGTCTAAAATTAGAAGTTTTCCAAAATTCTGATATTGCCTTATTATTTTTTTTCCATAAACTTAAATAGATTTCCCATCCAAAAGTTGGTCCTTGACGGTTTATATACTCGGAATTAGGAACATACTGATAAAGGCCATCTGGAAACAAATTATTAGCAACTGCTTTATACGTCCAGTAAGTATAACTAAATCCAAATTCATCAAAAACTTGTAAAACTGATTCAAGCCAGCTCAACTCACCCCAAAAACCGCCTCTCCAATTTAACCCAAACTCTCCGACAAAAATATCCACTTTATTTTTAATCGAAAATTCATGATACCCCTCCAAAGATTTATAGATTCTTTTTTTATCCCAAGAAGTGTTATCTATCTTTCCAGGAAATCTATAAAAAGGTGAAAGATTAAATGTATAATTTAAAGGTTGATAGTAATGTATACTTATTGCTATTTTATCATCAATTAAATCTTTTAAAAATTCTATTCGTTGAGCCCAAATATCACCTTCCAAATATATAATATGTTTCTTATCTACTCTCCTAATATGTTTTATTAATTTTTTATAAAATCCCTTTAAAACATCCGTATTTTTTTCCCCTAATACAGGCTCATTTAAAACATCATAACCTATAAGAGACGGTTCATCTTTAAACCTTTCCGCAATTCTTTCCCACAACTCAAAAGTATGTTTTTGGCACAGTTTATCTTCCCATAATAAAGCTTTACCCCGGCTATCACCATGCCAGTCACAATTTTGTGAACCCGGTGCGGCATGTAAATCAAGGATTACCCCTAAATTATACCGCTGGGCTAAAAGAAAAACTTTTTCTAAATATTTAAACCCATTTTCTGAAAATACATTAGATTTTATTTCAAAAAGCTTATGATTAAAAGGAACTCTAACAGTATTAGCTCCCATTGCCGCGATATTTTTGAAATCAATGTCAGTTATAAAATTATCTCTAAAATTTTTTTCGAATTTTCTTAATTCTTTATCTCCATAAACATTTCTAAACTTATCTTTAAATTCACTTTCTGCTATATTTCGTCCTCCTAAAATATATCCTTCCATTAGAAACCAACTTCCTAAATTTACTCCTCTTATACTTTTATTCTCTAATATCATTGTTTTTCAAAATTAATTAAATTTTAAATTAAATACGTTGGTTCAATCCTTGAGACTTTAAATATTTTTTATAACCGCAAAGATGATCATTTCTCCAATGAGTGTGTAAAATCTCTTTTATCATAACACAATTAAATTCATCACCACTTATACTTTTCTTCAATCCAAACCGGTTGCAATATATTTCACAATAGAACATACCCTTTTCATTTTTCTTCAAATGAAAACAAGGATCATCAAATGCGCCACAACACCCTCCACAATTTATACATAGACTTTCCCATTCATTTTCTTTTTCAATGAAATAGTTCAGATACTTATTTATAATTTCTTTTTTCTTCAAATTTTGCATTTTCTTTTCTTGCACGGGAAAGTCTCATTGGTTAAAAAATAATTTCAGCGATAAAAAGCTAATATTTTCAATCTGTGCTGTAATTAGCTGCTAAAACTATTATACAACAGCGGCATTATTAATGTGAAAAAAACAAAGCCCCACTATCAATTTTGGTGGGGCTTTGTTAAAAACGAAGTAAAACTTACTTAAACAAAGTAAAAGTA
>JAGLSE010000082.1 GCA_023135905.1 Candidatus Omnitrophota bacterium | reverse complement strand
TATAAGATAAAACATTTTTATGATATACAACATTGCGGAGTTGAACATGCTTTTTTGCCAGAGAAAGGGTTGGTCAACCCTTTAAACTTAGTTATAGGCGCTGATTCTCATACTTGTACTTATGGCGCTTTAGGCGCGGCAAGTTTTGGGGTAGGTTCAACAGATTTGGCCGGTACGATTAAAGAAGGTAAATGTTGGTTTAAAGTTCCGGAAACTATAAAGTTTGTGTATACAGGTAAATTGTCTAAATGGCTAGGCGGTAAAGATTTAATATTATATACGATAGGCCAAATAGGGGTAGACGGAGCCTTGTATAAAGTTATGGAATTTTCCGGTAATGTTATTAGAAAATTAGGTATGGATGATAGGTTTACTATGTGTAATATGGCTATAGAAGCTGGGGGGAAAACAGGGATCATTGAACCTGATGAAAAGACAGCTGCTTATGTAAAAAAATCGAATCCTAAATTTAAAATAAAATTTGAAAAAAGTGATAAAGCCGCGAAATATAACAAAATAATAGAGATAGATGTAACAAAATTACAATCTCAGGTTGCTTGTCCACATCTTCCAAGTAATGTTAAAAACGCGGATAAATTAAATAAAATTAAACTTAATCAGATAGTTATCGGTTCCTGCACTAACGGAAGAATAAGTGATTTAGCTATTGCGGCAAAAATATTAAAAGGTAAAAAAATTAAGAAAGGCTTAAGAGTAGTTGTTATCCCAGCCACACCAAATATTTATAAAGAAGCGGAATCAAAAAAATATTTAGAAACATTTTTAAAAGCAGGATGTCTTATTTCCCCGCCTACTTGCGGTCCTTGCTTAGGCGGTCACGCGGGAATTTTAGATAACGGTGAAATTTGTTTGGCAACTACTAACAGAAATTTTATTGGCAGAATGGGACATCCGGGTAGTTTTGTTTATCTTTCCGGACCTGCTGTCGCGGCAGCAAGCTGTATTACAGGCAGGATAACTGATCCTAAAGAAATAATAATTTAATTATGGTTATTAAGGGAAGAGCACATAAATTCGGCATTAATATAAATACTGACGATATTATCGCGGCAAAATATTTAGATTCACAAGACGCGAAGTTTTTAGGTTCTAAATGTATGGAAAATATTGATCAGGATTTTTATAAGCGCGTTAAACAAGGGGATATAATTGTCGCGGGTAAAAATTTTGGCTGCGGGTCAAGTCGAGAACATGCTCCTTGGGCTATAAAAGGATGTGGAGTTTCTTTGGTTATTGCCGAGAGTTTTGCCAGAATATTTTTTAGAAACGCGATAAACATTGGTCTTCCAATTATAGAGTTAAATGATGTTAACGGTCTAGTAGACGAAGATCTTTTAGAAGTGGATTTATCTGAAGGAATAGTAAAAAATTTAACAAAAAAAAATATTTATAAAACTCAAGCCTTCCCTGTATTCCTTCAGGAATTTATAAGCCAGGGAGGATTAATAAATTGGATAAAATTAAAAGAAGGACGGTGCAAAAATGTTAGTTGAAAAAGACAGATATTTGGTGAATATTTTTTGTGTTGATGGTTCTTTTATTAAAGGTCTTATTCATGTAAGTCCGGGTTTAAGAATTTTAGACAGTTTGAATAGTCAAAAAGATAATTTTGTAGCAGTTGTAAATGCTGAAATTTTTAATTTAAGGGAAGGAGAGTTAGAATCACTAGGCAGGACAACCCATGAAAAAGGACATACAATAATTTTAAATAAGAGTGCAGTAAAATGGATGGAGGAGATCAAGAAAATATGAACGATAAAAATTATAAAATAGCAGTTATACCCGGAGATGGAACAGGACCGGAAGTAGTAAAAGAAGGATTGAAAGTTTTAGAAGCAACAGCAGCTAATTTTGGATTTAAATATGAAACAGTGAATTATGATTTTGGCGGTGAACGCTATTTAAAAACCGGTGAAGTCTTGCCGGAAACAGCAGTAAAAGAACTTTCCACTTTTGACGCTATTTTTCTTGGAGCAATCGGTCATCCGGATGTAAAACCGGGTATTTTAGAGAAAGGTATTTTGTTGGCATTGCGTTTTGCTTTAGAACAATATATAAATTTAAGACCTGTAAAACTTTATGATAGCCGGTTTTGTCCAATAAAAGATAAAACACCTGAAGACATCGATTTTGTTGTAGTACGGGAAAATACAGAAGGTTTGTATAAAGGTATGGGCGAATTTCAAAATAAAGGAACAAAGGATGAAATTGCGACTCAAATTTCTTATAATACAAGAAAAGGGGTTGAACGCTGTATACGATATGCTTTTGATTTTACAAGGAGAAGAAATAAGAAAAAACAGTTAACCTTATGCGGTAAAACAAATGTTTTAACTTACGCTTTTGATCTTTGGGAAAGAACATTTTATGAAGTAGCCAAAGAATACCCGGATGTAAAAACGGATTACGCCCATGTAGATGCTACTTGTATGTGGATGGTGAAAAATCCAGAATGGTTTGATGTAATTGTTACAGACAATATGTTTGGAGATATAATAACAGATTTAGGAGCCATGGTTCAAGGCGGAATGGGTATAGCAGCTGGAGGAAACGTGAACCCGGAAGGCGTTTCAATGTTTGAACCTATAGGAGGAAGTGCTCCGAAATATACTGATAAAAATGTAATTAATCCTTTAGCCGCTATTTGTTCAGTTTCTATGCTTCTTGAAGAAATAGGAGAGAGTAAAGCCGCGAACAGTATTGAAAATTCTGTTATAACAGTCGCTCGTGAAAAATTAAAAACTTTAGGCGCGGGTAGGATGGGTTATTCAACAACAGAAGTTGGAGATTTAGTAGTAAAAGGTCTATAAAAAATAAATAAAAT
>JAGLSE010000081.1 GCA_023135905.1 Candidatus Omnitrophota bacterium | reverse complement strand
CCTAAGGGGGCATTTATATTAAAGACGACTTTAAGAGAATTGCAAAAAAAAGAAGTTTATTTAGAAGGTCATATTTATGTGCAAAATATTTCCAGTATGCTGCCGGTTATTTGTCTTTCTCCTGAAAAAGGAGAAAAAATATTAGATTTGTGTGCTGCTCCGGGTTCAAAGACAACTCAGATTGCATCTTTGGCTCCGGAAGCTGAAATTGTTGCAATAGAAAAAAATAGGCCTCGGTATTATAAACTTTTAGCTAATTTGAAAACTCAAGCTGCAGAATTTGTTAAAGTTATCCTTTTAGATAGTATATGGGTTAGAAAAAAATTTCCTGAATATTTTGATAAGATTTTAGCGGATGTGCCTTGTTCTTCGGAGGGGCGTTTTTGGGTTAATGATCCTCGAAGTTTTAAGTATTGGAAACAAAAAAAAGTAAAGGAAATGGTACATACTCAGAAGAAATTGCTGCATTCAGCATTCTTCGCGTTAAAGGAAAATGGGGTTTTAATTTATTCTACTTGCACTTTTTCACCGGAAGAAAATGAAGGGGTTATTGATTGGTTTGTTAATAAATTTAAGGATAAATTGGAGATTTTACCGTTAAGTATCCCATTGAAAAATGTGGAGGACGGTTTCGTTCAATGGAAAGATAAAAAATTTTCATCGGCTTTGAAATTAACGAAAAGAATAATTCCCAATGATGTTATTAGTGGATTTTATATTGCAAAAATAAGAAAGGTAAGTTTTTAAAGAGGGGTGTATGAATACACCCCTCTTTAAAAGAAGATTTTTATAGCATAGTTTTTAAATCTTTAGATGCTTTAAAAGATACTTTTTTCTTTGAAGGAATTTCAATTGATTCACCTGTTTTAGGGTTTCTGCCTGTTCTTGCCTTAGTTGTTTTAACCTTAAAAGTACCAAAACCGGAAACACTAACATCTTCTTCATTTTTGAGACTATCTTTTATTGCGTTTAATAATGTATCAATAGCAACGATAGCATCTTTTTTTGTAACTGTTTTTTCAGCAACCAAATCGATTAATTGAGCTTTATTCATCCTAGAACCCTCCCTTTACGTTAAAAAAGTTAATATTTTAAACACTTTCTCATTTTATAGCTATGTTTTGCGTTGTCAAGAATTTTAAAATTTATTTAATTTAGTAAAAAAGGTAATAATATGGTGAAAATTTTAGAATTAGATTATAAATGGCGCTTTTTCATAAAAGGATCAGCGCCTGATTTTAGTAATTAAAAAATGATTAAAACTAAAAAAAGTTCATGTTTTCAGTCTTTATAATTAGCAATTAATCTGTTTAATCAATGAGACTTAGATCTTTTGGAGAAAAATCTGTAGGCGAATTGATCCTGATCGAGTAAAACGAGTCGAAGTATCTCGGGTTTAATTCCCTCAGTTTACTGCGGAAAAGTTATTTAGGGGAACCCTTTGATACCCCGTAGCTTGTTGCGGGGTAGTTGATTCAAGTATTGCCACATTTTGTAACAGTACCTAAATATGTTGGTAGAAAAAAGTTTTTAATAAAGAAGCCTAAATTAACTATAGATTATTTAAGTGTTGAAATTTGTGACAAACTTTTAATAGATTTTTGATTGGGCAAGTGGTATAATTTATTTTAATCAAAATCAATCAGTTTTATGTTTTGTACTAATAATGAAATAACTATTATGGAAATGGTTGTAAAGAAAGAAAAAAAAGAAATTAGACAGAAATTGTTACAGCTTCTTTTGTCTTTAACGAAAGAAGAGCTTAAAAGGAGGAGTCAAAATGTTGAAAATAGATTGGAAGATTTACCAGAATATAAAAAAGCGAAAAATGTTATGGTTTATTACCCGTTAAAAGGGGAAGTAAATATTTTGGAAATGATCAGGAAGGCAATGAGGTATAAGCGATTTTTTTTTCCGGTTATGGAGTTAAAGTCTAAAAATTTGCGAATTTTTGAAGTCTCTAATTTAGATAAAGATTTTATTTTAGGTCCTTATGGAGTTAGAGAACCAGATACAAAAAAGACAAGAGAAGCGGTTATGAGTGAAATAGATATGGTAATTGTTCCCGGTTTAGGGTTTGATCGTCAAAAGAATAGACTAGGCCGAGGTGCAGGGTTTTATGACCGTTTTTTGAAAAAAATAACTTCTCCGGTTACAAAAGTAGGAATTGCTTTTGATTTGCAAATATTGGAAAACCTTCCTGTTAATCTTTCCTTTGATCAGAAAATCGATGTACTTGTAAGTGAAAATTTTATTATTTAATCGCTGATTTAAAGCTGTCCATAAATAGTATTTTATTATAAAGATTATGGAAGATTTAAAGTATTTTAGATAATATCAGCGTTAATCAAAAGGGGGTCAACATGGATATTCTTTATATTGCAATTGGTGTAATTGCTGGATTAATTTTAGGGTGGTTTTTAGGAGATTTTTTTGAAAAAAATAAATTAAAGAAGAACAAAGAATATGCTGAAAAGATTTTAAATGAAGCTAAAGTTAAAGCAGAAGAGATTGGGCGTAAAGCTGATTTAGATGGAAAAGAGTTGTTGTATAAGTTAAGAATTGATTTTGATAAGCAAAATGCGGGAAAAAAAGATGAGGTGGCTCAATTAGAAAAAAGATTAACTCAAAGGGAAGGGAATCTGGATAAAAGGTTGGATTTTATTGAAAAAAGAGAATCTGATTTAAGGAAAAATGAATATAATATAAAAAAAGAATTAGAAGAGATCAATAATAAAAAAAATATTTTAGAAAGATTGATTGAAGAGGAAAAAGAAAAATTGAAAAGAGTTTCTTCTCTATCTCAGGAAGAAGCAAGAGAGCTATTATTAAAAAGATATGAAGAAGAATTGCGTGGAGAAAAGGCGCGAATGATAAGGGCTAATGAAGAAAGTATTAAAGAGGAATCGGAACAGAAAGCAAAAGAAATACTTTCTCAAGCGATTCAAAGGTGTGCGGTTGAACATACTACGGAAACAACTGTTAGTGTTGTTCCTTTGCCGAATGATGAAATAAAGGGAAGAATTATTGGTAGAGAAGGTCGTAATATTCGAATGTTTGAGATGGCTACGGGAGTTGATCTTATAATTGATGATACACCTGAAGCAGTAAGTTTGTCAGGGTTTGATCCTATAAGGAGAGAGATCGCCAGGCTTTCATTAGAAAAATTAGTCCAAGATGGCAGGATACATCCGGCCAGAATAGAAGAGATAGTTGATAAAACTAAACAGGAGTTTGAAAAAAAATTGATTGAAGAAGGGAAAGCTACTGCTTTTGATGTGGGAATTCATAATTTACATATAGAGATTATAAAGTTATTAGGAAAGTTAAAATATCGAACTAGTTTTGGACAAAACGCGCTACAACATTCCAAAGAAGTTGCTATTATTATGAGTCTTTTGGCTGCAGAATTAGATTTAGATGAGCGTTTAGCTAAAAGGATCGGGCTTTTACATGATATAGGAAAGGCTATTGACCATCAAGTTGAAGGGACTCACGCTCAGATTGGAGGAGATTTGTTGAGGCGTTATGGTGAAAATGAAATGGTTATAAATGGTGCAGAGTCTCATCACGAAGAGGTAGAAAGTAAATATATCTATTCTTTTTTGGCTACAGTTGCGGATGCTATTTCAGCAGCTCGTCCTGGAGCAAGAAGAGAGACTTTGGAAACTTATGTTAAAAGATTAAAACAACTTGAAACGATAGCTAATTCTTTTGAAGGTGTAGATAAAAGTTTTGCCATTCAAGCTGGAAGAGAGATCAGGGTTATTGTTCAGCCTAAAAAAGTTAAAGATGATGAGATTTGTTTACTTGCTCATGATATTAAGAAAAAATTAGAGCAAGATATGGATTATCCGGGTAATATAAAAATTACTGTTATAAGAGAGACGCGGGCAGTAGAATATGCTAAATAAAATGGCATATTTAAGATAATATTTTATGAAAATATTGATTATTGGAGATATTGTAGGGAAACCTGCCCGGCTATATCTTAAAGAATTTATGCCGGCTTTAAAAATTGAATTAGGGTTGGATTTTGTTATAGCCAATGGCGAAAATGCTGCTGGCGGTTCTAGCATAACACCTGATACTGCTCGTGATATTTTTAATGCTGGAGTGAATGTAATTACAACAGGTGATCATGTTTTTAAAAAAAAAGAATCAAAAGTTGTTTTGGAAACTTTAGATGTTATAAGGCCTTTAAATTACGGCAAATTAGCTGTAGGAAAAGGATATATTATCAAAGAGGTGAATGGTACTAAAATTGCTGTTGTAAATTTATTAGGAAGAGTTTTTTTGCAGCCGGTAGATTGTCCTTTTAAAACCATTGAGAATGTTTTAGAATTCATAAAGAAAGAAGCTGAAATTGTTATTGTGGATATGCATGCTGAGGCAACAAGCGAAAAAATGGCTATGGGTTATTTTCTTGCAGGGAAGGTAACCGCGGTTGTCGGGACACATACGCATATCCCTACGGCAGATGAAAGAATTATTGAAGATTATACTGCTTATGTAACTGACTTGGGTATGACCGGAAGTTTTGATTCTGTTTTGGGTAGAGATAAAAAACAAATAATTCAAAGATTTATCACTAATATGCCTTTACGTTTTAATCTTGCTCAAAATGATGTGAGAATTCAAGGAGTTTTAATAGAAGTTGATGAAAAATCTGGGCGAAGTTTATCAATTGAAAGAGTAGAGTGTAAACAGAAAAAATCTTAAAATTTCTAAGGAGTTATAAGAAAAATAAAGATAATTGTTATAATAATAACAAAAAAATAAAATTATTAAAGTGAATGATAAAAGAGATTTAAAGTGAAATGTTCTTAAATAATATAAATTTTCCTCAGGATTTAAAAAAATTAAAATATCAAGAATTAAAAATTTTGTGTCAGGAGATACGTACTTTAATTATAGAAGTCGTATCTAATAATGGCGGTCATTTGGCGTCATCTTTAGGGGCTGTTGAATTGTGCGTAGCGTTTAATTATTGTTTAGATATGCCTAAAGACAGTTTAATTTTTGATGTTGGACATCAAACTTATGCTCATAAGATAATTACCGGGAGAAAAGCTTCATTTAAGACTTTAAGACAATATAAAGGGATTAGCGGATTTCCTAATGTAGAAGAATCACCTTATGATATATATACTTCAGGACATGCTTCTACGGCAATCTCTTGGGCTCAGGGGATAGCTGAAGCAAAAAAGCTCAACAAAGACACTTCCAAGACGGTTGCTGTTGTGGGTGACGGATCTTTGACAGGAGGTATGTCTTTTGAAGCCTTGAATAGCTGCGGACATTTTCAGAGTGATATTTTAGTAATAGTTAATCATAATGAGATGAGTATATCTCCATCTGTAGGAGCTTTAAGTAAATATTTAACCCGGATAATTTCTGCACCTATTTATAATAGAATTAAAAAAGAGTTGGAAGTTTTAGTGGAACAGTTTTCGTTAGTTAAAGGTTTAGTTAAAAAGATTAAAAAATTTGAAGAAACAATAAAAGGGTTAATTGTTCCGGGGATTTTTTTTGAAGAATTAGGGTTTAGATATTTTGGGCCGATAGACGGACACGATTTTGAGGAATTAATTCCTACAATAAAAAATGTAATTTCTTTAAATGGACCGCGGATTTTGCATGTGATTACTAAGAAAGGAAAAGGATATAAATATTCAGAAGATAATCCTGAAGATTTTCACAGTGCTTCTAAATTTAATATTGATTTAGGTAAATCGGAGAAGATAGAAGAAAACAGTTATAGTCAGGTGTTTGCTAAGAAGGTAACTTCTTTAGCCGAATCGAATAGTAAATTAGTTGCCATAACAGCGGCAATGCCTAAAGGAACAGGGTTGGAAATATTTAGAAAACAATTTCCTGAAAGATTTTTTGATGTAGGTATTGCTGAGGAGCATGCTGTCGGTTTTGCCAGCGGGCTGTCTAAACAGGGATTAAAGCCGGTAGTTGTAATTTATTCTACTTTTTTGCAGAGGGCTTTTGACCAAATAATTCATGATGTTTCTTTACAAAAAGCGAATGTGATATTTGCTGTGGATAGAGCGGGTTTAGTTGGTGAAGACGGACCAACTCATCACGGAGTTTTTGATATTGGTTATCTTCGGTCTATTCCGAATATGATTTGTATGGCGTCTAAGGATAAAGAAGAGTTAGAAGATATGATAGAATTTGCTGTGAATTTAAATTGTCCGGTAAGTATAAGGTATCCTAAAGGTGAAGCTTATTCTTTAGGGCATAGGGAAGAAATTAAAATTGGTAAAACTCAAACAATATTTGATGGAGAAAAAATTTGTTTAGTTTCTTTAGGGTCTATGGTAAAAGAAAGTATAGAATGTGTTTCTTCCTTGAAGAAAGAAGGAATAAACATAGGATTAGTTAATGCCAGATTTGTAAAGCCTATAGATAGCGATTTATTTATAAAATTAATTGAGAAATATAAGGTAATAATCACCTTGGAAGAGGGTAACCTTCCTTGTGGATTTGGTAGTGCGGTTATGGAGTTTTATGCGAAAAACAGCTTATTGGATAAAGTTAAATTAATTAATATGGGACTCCCTGACGAATTTGTTCCGGCAGCTAAAAGAGATATCCTTTTGAAGCTTTATAAGTTAGATGCGTATTCTTTGGTAGAGAGAATTAGAAAATTAATAAAAGAGGACTTTGTATGTCAAAAGGGAAAAATAATATAAAGTTATCAGTTTTTGAATTACGAATCAAGAAAGATTGGTGTAAAGGGTGTCAATTGTGTTTGGTCTCTTGTCCTCAAAAATATTTAGAATTATCTTCGAATTTGAATAAAAAAGGAGTAAATTTTATTCAAGGTAAAGAAAAAAATAATTGTATAGGCTGTGGATTTTGTTTTTTTATGTGTCCGGAAGGGTGCATTGAGATTTATCAGAAGTGAAAAAGTAGAAGAGTTGAATTATGTAGATTACGGAAAAGGTAAATAATATATATGCAAAAAACTAATAAAAAAAAATTAATGAGCGGTAATGAAGCTATAGCTGAAGCCGGGATTAGTGCCGGTTGTAGGTTTTATGCCGGATACCCTATAACTCCTCAAAATGAGCTGATAGCATATATGGCACAAAATATGGTGAAAAGAGGCGGGGTTTTTATCCAGGCTGAAAGTGAGATAGCAGCTATTAATATGGTGTTAGGCGCGGCGGCGGCTGGAGTGAGAGCTATGACTTCATCATCTGGCCCGGGCGTTTCTTTAAAACAAGAAGGCATATCTTATTTAGCAGGTTGTGAGCTTCCGGCTTTAATTGTAAATGTTATGAGGGCCGGTCCGGGATTAGGAGATATTTCTTCTAGTCAGAGTGATTATTTTCAGGCGACCAGAGGGGGTGGACATGGAGATTATTTTACTCCGGTATTAGCTCCTTGGAGTGTTGAAGAGGCAGTAAAGTTAGTTATGTTAGGTTTTGATATAGCTGATTATTATAGAAATCCTGTATTGATTTTAGCGGATGCGATTATAGGCCAGATGATGGAACCAGTAGGAAACTTTGATAAAAGTCAATTCAGGAAAAAAAAAGAGTCAAAAAATTGGGCTTTAACCGGGGCAAAAGGAAGACCTGCAAATTCAATTAAATCGTTATATTTAAAAGAAGGAGTTTTAGAGCAGCATAATAAGAAATTAAAGAAAAAATGGGATAAAATTAGAAAAAATGAACAGAGATTTTTTGTTTCAGATATTGCTGACGTGGATTATTTAATTGTGGCTTACGGGTCTCAAGCAAGAATTTCATTGGAAGCTATAAAGATGTTGAGGAAAAACAATATTAAAGTCGGGCTGTTTAGGCCAATTAGTCTTTGGCCGTTTCCAGGAAAAGGTTTAAGAAAAATAGCTGAAAAGGTTAAAAAAATTTTAGTAGTTGAACAATCTTTAGGTCAAATGGTCGAGGATGTAAAATTAAATTTACCAAATAAAGAAGTATATTTTTTAGGTAGAGCCGGCGGAGGGGTGCCTTCAGCCGGAGAAATTATAAAATATATAAATAATAAATTAATATGAAGATAAAGTTTAGTCGACCAAAATCATTAATAGATGTAGAAACTCATTATTGTGCCGGATGCGGGCATGGTATTTTAAATATTTTGACGGCAAAGGTGGTTGATGAGTTAGGAATAAGAGATAAAACAATAGGGGTGGCTCCGGTTGGATGTGCGGTGCTTGCTTATAAATATTGGAATTTTGATGTTTGCGAGGCTGCTCATGGAAGAGCTTTAGCCGTTGCTACGGGTATAAAAAGATGTCATCCTGATAAGGTGATTTTTACTTATCAAGGTGATGGAGATTTAGCTTCTATTGGGATGGCAGAAACAGTTCACGCGGCTAATCGAGGAGAAAAAATAACCTGTGTTTTTGTGAATAACGCTTGCTATGGAATGACCGGAGGTCAAATGGCGCCTACTACTATCGTTGGACAGAAAACTACAACCACACCTTTAGGAAGAAGTCCAGAGTCAGGAGAAGGTTGGCCTATAAAAATGGCAGAATTGCTTTCTGGGTTAAAAGGAGTTAGTTATTCAGTGCGTACCGCAGTGTTTAATCCTCAAAAAGTGATGCAAACTTATCAATATATAAAAAAAGCTTTTATAAATCAAATTGAAGGTAAAGGGTTTTCATTGGTAGAAGTATTGAGTCCTTGTCCTGCGGCTTGGCGAAAGACTCCCCTTGACTCTATGAAATGGATTGAAGATGAGATGGTAAAATATTTTCCTTTAGGGGTTATTAAGAGAGAGTAATAAAATTTAAGATTAATTTTTAAAAATGAGTAAACAAATATTAGTTTCAGGTTTTGGTGGTCAAGGAATATTAAGTTTGGGTAAAATTTTAGCCAAGGCTGCCATTGTAGAGGATAAAAACGCGACCTGGTTTCCTTCTTATGGGGCGGAGGTTCGGGGAGGCACCGCACATTGTTTTGTTAAAATTTCTAAAGAACCGATAGCGTCACCTTTTGTTGAGTATCCAGATATAGGTATAATTTTAAATCAGCCCTCTTTAGATAAATATAGAAAACAATTTAAAAAAAGATGTTTTTTAATATTGAATTCAGACCTTATTGGTAGCGATAGTGTAAATAAGGGGATAAAAAAGATAAGTTTACCTTTAAATAAAATGGCTTTAGAGTGCGGAAGTCTTAAGGTGACTAATATTATTGCTTTAGGTATATTGGTTTTATTCAATCCTGAAATTATTAAAAAGGATAGTGTAATTAAGGTTTTAAAAGAAACTTATAGAGACAAAGAAATATTAAAACAAAATTTAGATGCCCTGGAAAAAGCAAAGAGTTTGGATATAAAAATTTAATAATTTTATAAAGGAGATAATATATGATAAGAGTTAGATTCGCGCCATCACCAACAGGTTATCTTCATATAGGAGGCGCTCGGACTTGTTTATTTAATTGGCTTTATGCTCGTAATACCGGTGGTAAATTTATTTTGAGAATAGAAGATACAGATTTGGAACGTTCAAAAAAAGAGTATTTAGATGAAATATTAGAAAGTATCAAATGGTTGGGGATGGAATGGGACGAAATCTATTATCAATCTCAGAGATTTGATCTATACCATAAATATGCTGAAAAATTAATCGAGGAAGGGAAAGCCTACAGAAAAGAAGGAGCAGTGTTTTTTAAATATGATTTTGAAACCATAGAGATAGATGATTTGATTCGAGGTAAAATTGTTTTCAAAGAATTACCTAAACAAGAAGAAGTGATTATCAAAAGTGATAATTCCCCAGCATATAACTTTTGTTGTGTTATAGATGATGCTCTTATGCGGGTGAATAGGGTTCTTAGAGGAGAAGATCATATATCAAATACTCCTAAACAAATTCTAATGTATAAAGGGTTGGGATTTGAAGTGCCCCAATTTGCTCATCTGCCTTTGATTTTATCTCCTCAGGGAGGAAGACTTTCTAAACGTTTTGGGGCTACTTCGATAAGAGAACATAGACAGATGGGATATTTATCGGAAGCAATTATAAATTATTTGATGCTTTTAGGTTGGTCTCCGGGAGAAGATAAAGAAATTATTTCTTTAAATGAAGCGAAAAATATCTTTAATATCAAAGATGTTAATAAGACCGGTGCGGCTTTTTCTATGGATAAACTTAATTGGATTAACGGGTCATACATAAGAAGTATGAATATGGAAGATTTATCTAAAATAAGCAAAGATTATTTGCCGGACAATTATTTACCTTCTTGGGTAAGTCAGGATTATTATAATAAGGTAATATCAATCTTTCAGGAAAGAACAGTAAGACTTACAGATTTAGCTGAAAGTATGAAATTTTGCTTTTACGATGATTTTAAGTATAATGAAGAAACGCAAAAAATATTGGATAATGATTTGTCAGATAAAATAAACTGTTTGATAGAAGAGTTAAATAATGTTAATAATTTTATAAAAGAAGAGATAGAAGAAAAATTTAGAAAAACAGCAGAAACTTTAGAGGTTAAAATGCGGGTATTGGTTCATCCGACTAGAGTAGCTTTAACTGGAAATAAAAACGGTCCGGGGTTATTTGAGACTATAGAAATTTTAGGAAAAGAAAAGGTATTGAGTAGATTAAGGAAACTGGTTGAATATTGGGGAGGTATCAATGAATAGCTTTATTTCTTTATTTGTGTTAAGTATTACAATAATTTGTTTAAGCGGATGTCAAACTTTAAAAAGAACTGTTTTGGGAACAGGAGATTTTTTTTATGATGCGGGTAAGGAAGTAGTTGATACAACTTATAATTCTTATAAGACAATGGAGAGGGCAGATGATTGGATGCAAGAAAATCTTTGGTAAGATATAAGTTTGTATTTTGAGAATTTTTATATCAAATAATAGTTTAAGAACAATAGATTTTTTTTATATTGCCCCGTAGTGTAATTGGTAACACGAGTGACTCTGAATCACTTATCTCTGGTTCGAGCCCAGACGGGGCAGCCATTTTTTATAAGCGTTTATTCCTATTTTAAAAAAAGTTATAGATATTGTAGGCATGTAGAAAATGTGGTATAAAGATAAATGTAAAAAATAGGGACAGTTATACAAGGATTTCAAGGGTGTGAGTTGTTTTGGGGTAGATACTGACAATAAGAATGCTTAATCTGAAAAAAGGCAGATATATTATAAGATTTTAAAGTAGTAGTTTTCAAAAATATCCTTCCTTTAAAATTAAAATGATTAATATGTGGATAACTAAGTACTGATTTTGGAAATAGGATTAGTTGTATTAATTTATTATGTTTATATTTATTGTATAATGGGATGTTTGATAAATACAATAGTTGTCTAATTTCGGGTAGGGTTTTTATATATAATTTATTGGAAAAAAGAGTAATAAAAGTAAAATGAAAGTATTAAAAGAAAATAGTTTGTATTTGGTAACGAGTCAAGAGTATTCAGGTAGGAGAAATACGTTAGATGTTGTCAAATCAGCAGTTTTAGCTGGGATAGATATTGTTCAGATGAGGGAAAAAGAAATGACCAGAAAGGAATTGGTTTGGTTAGGTAAAGAGATTTCTTTTTTATGTTTGGAAAAAGATATAATCTTTATTGTTAATGATGATCCTTTCTTGGCGGAAGAAGTAGGATCTGATGGAGTTCATCTTGGGCAGGGGGATATAAATATATATAATTTGAGACAAACACGTGATATTTTAGGAAAAGAAAAAATAATAGGGGTATCAACTCATTCTTTGAGTCAGTTTGAAAAAGCGAATAATAGTGATTGTGATTATATAGCTTTTGGTCCCATATTTTCCACAAAAACAAAAGATTATTCAATAGGAGTTGCAGATATAAAAAAAGTATTAGATCTATCCCTTAAACCGGTATTTTTTATAGGGGGAATAAATTTAGATAATCTAGATATAATTTTAAATAAAGGTGCTAAAAATATAGCAATGATAAGAGCATTGGTGAATGCTGAGGATATTGTTAGGTGTATAAAAGATTTTAAGAACAAACTTAACGATAATAATTTTGTTTTGGGAGAGACTAATGAAAGATAGCTTAATTATAGGTGGTAAAACTATAACTAATCGCCTTTTTGTAGGGACAGGAAAATTTGAAAATAAAAAAATAATTAAAAATGTTTTGGATGAATCAAAGGCTGAAGTCGTTACTGTGGCTTTAAGACGTATTGATATGGAGTCTAAAAAAGAAAATATATTAGATTATATACCTAAACATTGTATCCTTATGACGAATACTTCGGGAGCCCGGAATGCCAAAGAGGCAATAAGAATAGCAAGATTGGCAAGAGCCGCGGGTTGTGGTAATTGGATTAAAATAGAAGTTATCTCTGATAATAAATATTTGTTTCCTGATAATTATGAAACATTAAAAGCTACAGAAGTGCTTTCAAAGGAAGGGTTTGTTGTATTTCCTTATGTAAACCCGGATTTAATTATTTCAAGACAATTGGAAAAATCCGGTGCAGCCGCAGTTATGCCTTTGGGGTCACCTATAGGTACAAACAGAGGGTTAAGGACAAAAGAAATAGTTAGGATTATAGTTAAGGAATTAACTATACCGGTTATTGTGGATGCAGGGATAGGGAAACCTTCAGAAGCCGCAGAATGTATGGAGTTAGGTTGCGGGGCTGTTTTGGTAAATACAGCTATTGCTACGGCAGATAATCCTGTTGGGATGGCAGAGGCTTTTAGTAAAGCGGTAGAAGCAGGAAGGATTGCTTATTTGTCGGGATTAGCTATTAGTTTGGATAGAGCTCGAGCATCTTCTCCTTTGACAGGATTTTTGAGAAGCAATGAAAGTTGAGGCTGTAGTAAATAAGAGTTTTCATGATTGGTTTTTACAGTTTAAAGGGCTTAATATTGAGATTTTTTTTAAAGATGTAACAGATAAAGATATAACTGATGTTTTAAGCGCAAAAGAGAAAAGTATTGAACAATTTTTGACTCTTTTGTCACCTATAGCAGAGAAATATTTGGAAGATATGGCTCAAACAGCCAATAAATTGACTGTACAAAATTTTGGTAAAACAATTCATCTGTATACGCCAATTTATATTTCTAATTATTGTGTTAACAATTGTATTTATTGCGGGTTTAATCTTAACAGTAAAATTAAAAGAAAAAAATTAACATTGGAAGAAGTAGCTGAAGAAGCCAAATTTATAGGTTCTACCGGATTACGGCATATTTTAGTTTTAACCGGAGAATCAAGGGAAGAAACTCCTTTACCATATATAAAAGACTGTATAAAAATACTTAAAAAAAAATTCACTTCTATTTCTATTGAAATTTATGCTCTCAAAGGAAGGGAATATGAAGAATTGATAAAAATAGGTGTTGACGGATTAACTATTTATCAAGAAGTCTATGATAAACATATTTACGATCAAGTTCATTTGTCTGGACCCAAAAAGGATTATTTGTTTAGATTGGAAGCTCCTGAAAGGGCATTATCTAAAGGTATGAGGTGTGCAAATATTGGTGCTTTATTAGGACTGAATGATTGGCGAAAAGAGGTTTTTATGTTGGGGATTCACGCAAAGTATTTACAAGATAATTTTACGGATGCTGAAATAAGCATATCTATTCCAAGAATAAGAAAAAATGCTAGCCGGTTTGAACCAGTTTGCGATGTTACAGACATTAATGTGGCACAAATTGTTGTTGCTTTACGGATTTTTTTGCCTAGAGTAGGAATTACATTATCTACACGAGAGAGTCCCGAGTTTAGAGAAAATCTAATTCCTTTAGGTATTACTCGTATATCTGCAGGTTCTACTACAGTTGTGGGCGGGCATACTATATATGAAGGTGGAGGTAAATCTCCGGAACAGTTTGAAATATTAGATGAGAGAGGTGTAAATGAAATAAAAGTAATGTTGGAAAGCAAAGGGTACCAGCCAGTTTTAAAAGATTGGGTTAGCCTTTAACCAATGAGACTTAGATTTTTAGGAGAAAAATATGTAGTCGAATTGATCCTGAGCGAGTAAAACGAGTCGAAGGATTTAGGGTTTAATTTCCCGTAGTTTACCGAGGAAAAATTATTTAGGGGAACCCTTCGATACCTCCGTAGCTTGCTGCGGGGTAGGTGATTTTATAAATATAAAATTTGATGATAGTGTGTTGTAATAAAGCGGTCAGTAATGTTTGTTATTTATATTTAGGAAATTACTGGAAAATTTGAGAAATATGATTAATATTATATGTTAAAGAAAAGGATAAGTTAAATAGTTATTATTATTTGGAAAGGAGGAAATTAAAATGGACAAAAAAACAGAGTCAGTACATAAGTATGAATATAAAGCTGAGATGAAACAGCTATTAAATTTGATTGCGCATTCATTGTATACTCATCCTGAAGTTTTTTTACGGGAATTGGTATCTAACTCTTCAGATGCTCTTAATAAGCTACGTTTTAAAAAATTGATAGATAAAGATATAGTTGATCCGGATGCGGAATTAAGAATAAAAATAGAAATAGACTCTAAAAATCAGATGTTTTCGATAGAGGATAATGGGATAGGGATGACTGAAGAGGAATTAGTAAATAATATAGGGACGGTTGCGCGTTCAGGGACTCTTGAATTTATAAAAAACATTAAAGAAGAGAAGAAAGAATTGGATGAGAACTTAATTGGCCGGTTTGGTGTAGGGTTTTATTCGGTGTTTATGGTAGCAGATGAGGTTACTATAGAAACCAGGCATGCCGCGAGTAATGCGAAAGGGTATTGTTGGAAATCTTCGGGAGAGGGAGAGTTTACTATTGAAGAAATTGAGAAAAACGATAAAGGGACGAAAATATCTTTTAAATTAAAAGACAGCGCGAAAGAGTTTTCTGAAGAATATAAGATTAAACAGATTATAAGTAAATACTCAAATTTTGCTGATTTTCCAATTTATTTAAAGAAAGAGCAGATTAATAAAGTGACGGCTATATGGCATAAAAAATCAAACGAGATTAAGGAAGAAGAATTAAATGATTTTTATAAATTCATTTCTAATGATTATGAGGAGCCTTTAGGGCATTTGCATATAGCTATGGAAGGAAACGTTAGTTTTAAATCATTAATTTTTATTCCTAAAAAAGCACCAATGGATTTAATGAGAATTCAGAATGAAAAGTCTATTCATTTATATTCTAACAAAATTCTTATTCAGGAAGATTGTAAAGAGGCTATTCCGGAATATTTGAGATTTGTTAAAGGAGTTGTTGATACTACGGATTTACCATTAAATGTGTCTAGGGAAGTTACTCAATCTAGTGTGGTAATGGGAAAAATAAAGAGTGCAATTACGACTAGAATTTTTTCGCTTTTAGAAGATTGGGCTGATAAAAATACCGAGAAGTATAATGTGTTTTACAAAAATTTTGGACCTCTTTTTAAAACCGGGTTAAACAGTGATTTTGCTAATAGGGATAAGATTATAGAACTTTTAAGGTTTGAAACTTCATTAAGTCCTAAAGGTGAATATATATCTTTAAAAAGTTATGTTTCTAGGATGCGGGAAACTCAGAAAGAGATTTATTATTTGGCTGGTGAAAATAGGGAGTCTTTAGAGAAAAATCCTAATTTAGAATATTTTAAAAAAAATAGTATTGAAGTGCTTCTTTTATCTGAACCGGTAGATGTTTTTGTTTTCCCGTCTATAGGGGAGTATGATAAGAAAATGATAAAATCAATAGATAAGGCCGACATTGAGTTAGAACCGCAAGATAAAATAGAAAAGCCTGATGATAATTTAAGCAAATCATTAATCTCTTTATTTAAAGAAACCTTGGGCACTAAAGTTTTGGATGTCGTTCCTTCTAAAAGGCTGGTTGATTCGGCAGTTACTTTGGTTGTGGGAAAAGATGGGATGGATAACCAGATGGAAAAGATGATGAGAATGATGAACCAGCAAACAGGAGAAACTAAAAAGATATTGGAAGTAAACATGAATAACCCTGTAATAAAGAATTTGGCTAAGATACAGATAGCAGACAGTAATAATTCTCTATTGAAAAAATGTATAATTCAGTTATATGAAGGGGTGCTTTTAATGGATGGGAATCTTATTCAATCAGCTGATTTTGTCAAGAGAATGAGTGAAATTATGGAAGATGCTACTAAATGAATGCAAATAAGTTTTAAGTAAGAAAATTAGATAACAGACAGATGAAACAATTCTTTTGAGATTAATTAGTATTTAGAATTTAGAGCTGGTATTTTATATGAATATTGTTTAGAATAGAGGAATCATCTGGAGAAAAATAAGTTGAGGAAAGTATTGTGGATTTAAATAATATAAAAAGTAAATTTGAAGGATTTAACCTTTATGTTCAGAGAAGTTTATCTGAAGATTATTGGGAAATAGTAATTTATAATAAGGACATAACTGAGTGGGAAAACTGTTTTTTTGAGGTTTTGGGAGTTGCAGTAAAACCTAAGGGACAAAAACCAACTCCTGAGCATCAAAATTTAGCCAAAGACTATGGGGGTATTTTCCCGAATCAGACTTTATATGCTAAAGTGTTTGATACGGGAACATTAATATCTATGTTCTGGCCTTGGGGAAATGATACTCATACTACGATAAAAACTATCCTTTTAAAGAAGTAATATTCATGCATAATTTGTAAAGATATGGGTATTAAATTTTAATCAATGAGACTTAGATTTTTCGGAGAAAAATCTGGTGTCGAATTAATCCTGAGCGAGTAAAACGAGTCAAAGGATCTTGGGTTTAATTACTCGCAGTTTACCGCTGAAAAGTTATTTAAGGGAAACTTTCGATACCCCATAGTTTGCTTCGGGGTAGTTGATTTAGGGTTTGTCTTGTAATCAGGAAATGTTGTATTTTGAAACATTTCCAAGATATGAGTTCTGATTTTTTTAGGAGATAAGGGTGGAGCAAGAATTAATTATTAAAAGTGTAATACAAAATGTAGGAATTCCTGATAAATTTGTTAGGAATACCATAGAATTGTTACAAGAAGGGTCTACCATTCATTTTATCGCAAGATATAGAAAGGAAAAAACTAATTCATTGGATGAAGAACAATTAAGAAACATAGAAAATAAATTTGAATATTATACGGAGTTAGAAAAACGGAAAAAAACAGTATTAAAAAGTATTAAAGAACAGGATAAATTAACGCCTGAATTAGAAAAGAGAATAATCGAATGTAGAGAAAAACTAAAACTTGAAGATATATATTTACCGTATAAACCCAAAAGAAGAACTAAAGCAACTATTGCTAAAGAAAAAGGGTTAGAACCGTTAGCGGATATAATTTTGGTTGACCAAATAACCGAAGGAGTAAAGGAATCAATAATTGCCGGTTTTATCAATCCTGAAAAAAAAGTTTATTCATCTGAAGATGTAATAATCGGGACCTTAGATATTATATCTGAAAAACTATCAGAAGTCGTTGAAGTCAGAGGGATATTACGAGAATATACTTTAAATAAAGGGAATATAATATCGAAACCGCAAAAAGAATGGGTTGGAAAAAAATCTAAATATGAAGATTATTATAGTTTGTCAGAGCCGATAAAAAAATCGCCTTCTCATAGAATTCTTGCTATTAGACGGGGAGCTAAGGAAGGAGTTCTTTCTTGGAAAATAGAAGTAGAAGAAGTCATAGCTTTTAGTTTAATAGAAGAGCTAATAGTTAAAAATAAAAAATCAATATTTTTTGAAGAATTATTAATAGCAGTTAGACAAAGTTATAAAAAAATGCTTTGTCCCTCTATAGAACTTGAAGTGTTTATGTTAAAGCTTAAAGAGGCAGAGCTTGAAGCTATATCGGTGTTTTCAAAGAATTTAAGGAAATTATTGTTAGCCCCTCCGGCAGGGCATAAAAATATTTTAGGTGTTGATCCCGGGTATAGGGCTGGATGTAAAATGGCAGTGATAGATTCTAACGGTAACTTTAAAGATAATGATCAGATGTTTCCTCATCCTCCTCAAAACAAAAGTTCTTCAGCGGAAAAAATTTTAGTAAATCTTATTAAAAAATATAAAATTGACCTTGTAGCTATCGGTCATGGTACAGCATCAAAAGAGACGGATGTTTTTGTTAAAGAGATTGTAAAAAAAAATAGATTAGATTGTAAAGTTGTAGTTGTTAATGAGGCTGGGGCTTCGGTTTATTCAGCTTCGGCAACGGCTAAAAGGGAATTTCCTGATTTAGATATATTGGTAAGAGGGGCTATAAGTATTGCCAGGCGGCTTCAGGATCCTTTATCGGAACTTATAAAAATTGACCCTAAATCGATCGGAGTCGGTCAGTACCAGCATGATGTTAATCAGGCTGAATTAAAAAAAAACTTGGGTTTTGTTGTTGAGTCTTGTGTCAATCACGTAGGAGTAGACTTAAATACGGCTTCGCAAGATATATTATCATTTATATCTGGTGT
>JAGLSE010000080.1 GCA_023135905.1 Candidatus Omnitrophota bacterium | reverse complement strand
CTAATAAAAATGAGTTATTAAAGGTTCCAAAATTGGGAGAAAAAGTTTTTCAGCAATGTGCTGGATTCTTAAGAATATTTAATGGAAATAATCCTTTGGATAATTCAGCAATTCATCCTGAGAACTATAGTTTGGTAGAAAACATGGCTCGGGATCAGGGATTTAGAATAGTAGATTTAATTGGGAACGAATCTTTAATTTCAAAAATAAAGCCGGAAGATTACGCGTCAGAAGGTTTGGGGTTATTGACTATAGAGGATATATTAAAAGAACTTATTAAACCCGGGGTTGATCCAAGAAAAGATTTTGTTTATATACAGCATAATTCTAGGATTAATGAGATAGAAGATTTGGAAGAAGAGATGATCTTAGACGGCACTGTGACTAATGTTACAAATTTTGGCGCGTTTGTTGATATTGGGGTGCATCATGATGGATTAATTCATATTTCTAAGTTAAGTGACAAATTTATTAAAAATTCTCATGATGTGGTTTCCGTAGGTGATATTTTAAAAGTACAAATAATTTCTATAAATAAAGAATTAAAACGAATCGGATTGAAACGATTAATAAATATTTGATATCTCAGCGGATGCCAGAGGCCAGAAGAAAAAAAGTTAATTAGTTAAATGGTGAATGGTTAAATAGGGAGAAGAAAGACGTAACGAAGTAATGAGGTGAAAATTAAGAAAAAAGGTTAAAGGAAAAAGTATGGAGAAGCACTTAGTTTTTAGTACTTAGCTTATAGGTAAAAAAGAAGAAGAAAAACAAAAGGAAAGAAAGGAAAAAGGAAAAGCTTGTATGCTTAGGATATGAATAAAAAATGACAAGTTTAATAATATTAGTAATAGTAATCTTTTTGTATTGGATGAGTAAGGACGCTCAAACAGAGAAGGTTGAACATGTTCCATTGCAACAAGAAGTTCCTGTAACCCCAGCTTTTGAAAAGGCAGAAAGGAAAAAAGTAAATTTTACTGAAATATTGAGGCTTGCTAAAGTAAGCTTTGCGGAAGGAGAGGCAGGTATATGCAAAACAATAGTTGATGTTTTTTTTGCTTCAACCTGTAAAGTAGACTCTATATGCCAACTGGAATTGTCAGATAACTCACTTAATAAGCAATCCGATAATCTTAAAAATGCTAACAAATATTTTTATGTTACGAAATTTGTTCAAAAATATGGAAATAGCTATTCAGAAGATGATTTGTTTAAGTTAAAAGAGCTGCTTAATTTACAAGATTTTTGTTTTAATGAAGATCAAGTTAAAAAAATAATTACGGAAGAAGAAAGAGAACAGGGTTATTTAAATTTTAAAAAAATGGCTTTCCCTTACTCGTCCAAATCTCTACATGATTATACAAAGGCCTTTGCGAAGATATTTTATAAGGATTTCACAGCCCTTAAAGATAAAGGAGAGGATATAAAAAGATTGTCTGATGATTTTATGGATCCTTTGGATGTTGTTCTTTTTGACATTGAAAAAATTATTGATCAAGTTATTGCTGTAACGCATAAAATATATTTTTTAAAAAGATTACTGTTAGAAAGTAAAATAGAATTAAAAGATAAAGATGGTAAAGAAGTTAATAATGAAGAATTAACAAAAATGATTATAGATGCGAAAAATGGATATGAATTAGAAAAATTCGAAGAAAGGTTGCTGAAAGATAAAACTTACTCTATTGAAGATGTAGATTTGATGAGTGGTTATGAATTTGAAGCGTTTTTAAAGACTTTATTTAAAAAGATGGGTTATTCCGTTGAACAGACTAAGCTTTCTGGCGATCAAGGAGCAGACTTGATAGTAAACAAGTTAGGAGAGACTTTGGTAATACAGGCAAAAAGATCTAATAGTAAAATAGGTAATAAAGCGATTCAAGAAGTAGTTGCTTCTATAAATCACTATAATGCCCAGAGGGGGATGGTAATTACAAATAATGAATTTACCCCCGCAGCTATTGAACTTGCACATTCTAATAAAATTGAATTGGTGGATAGAATAGAACTTAAAAATTTGTTTAAAGAATACTTCTAGCAGTAAATAATCTTCTACCAAAAAAATCTATATTATATCTTGCTTTCAGCTTAGCTTCCTAAAATTTCTTTAAAATTCAATCGGTAACAGTGGCGTTGTTATAAAATGCTCCACAAGTATTATTTCATCGAATAGGTTGTGTCACAATTGTTTTTCGTTATGATCTCGGAGTCGGAAATCCAGAAAGTTAATAAAATTTAGACTTTTTGTTGTCTGCGGATTTTTGACAGAACCCAATGTTGGAAATGACAACGTGGTTTTTAGTCAGCGTCTCTCGTTTAACTATTAGCTTTTGCTATCAAATCTTTTGCGTGTTTAATTGCAATTTGACTTTCTTTTTCTCCGCTCATCATTTTTGCCAATTCATTTATTCGGGTTTCAGCATCTAATAAACTTACTTGGGTAATAGTTCGATTATTTTCAATAGATTTTAAGACTTTAAAATGATAATCTCCATAAGAAGCTATTTGAGGAAGGTGAGTTATGAGTATGACTTGTCTGTCATTGGATAATTCTTTAAGTTTTTGACCGGTAATAGTGCCTAGTCGCCCGCCTATTTGAGCATCAATTTCGTCGAAAATAAGCACTGGGATAGGATCAACTTTGGTTAAAGCTTTTTTTAAGGCAAGCATTAATCTAGCAGCTTCCCCTGAAGATACTATTTCAGCTAAGGGTTTTAACCCTTCTCCGGCATTCGGGCTTATATAAAAAGTAACTTTATCTTGACCGCATGAATTTATTTCTGTATCTTCTATTCGGCATTCAAATTGAATATGTTTAATTCCGAGTTCTTTAAGTTCTACTTCAATAGTTTTTTTTAAAATTTTTGCTGTATTTTTTCTTTTAAGAGAAAGTTTTTTTGATAGGACCTTTAAATCAGTTAATAATAACTTAAGAGAGTTTTTGAGTGTAAGGTCGGTATGTTCAAGATTGACAATACATTCATATTTTTCTTTAGAAGCCGTATAAAATTTTTTCACATCCTCTAATGTTGGCCCATATTTTTTTAGAATGTCATAATAGATGTTATAGCGTCTATTTATTTCTTCGGCTGTTCCTGGATCAAAGGAAATAGATTCCATATAATTAGTAAGATTTGATAGCAGATCAGAAGAATCTTCTTGGATACGGCATAATATTTCTGTAAAATTAGAAGTTGTTTCATCAATCTGATTTAACGATTTTAGGGGAGGAAAGGCTTTTAATATAAGATTGCTTAAGCCTGACTCATCGTTTTCAAGAATATTAAGAATTTCTCTGGCATGTTCAAAAAGTGTTTCGGTATTATTAAGGCGTTTTCGTTCATGAAGAAGTTCTTGGTATATGTTTTCGTCAAAAGAAATTTGTGCGATTTCTTTTAATTGGTGTTCTAAGATATCTTGCTCTATGTCACGGTTTTTTGATATTGTTTGAAGTTTATTTAGTTCTTTTAGAGTTTTTAAGTATTCTTGATATTTTATATCATAAGTATTTTTTTTGTCAGCCATATTGCAAAGACGATCAAGCATAGTTATATGATTTTCTTGCGATAAAAGCATTTGATGGTCATGAGGGCCATGAAAATCGAGTAGATAGTTGCCGATTTCTTTTAGTTGAGAAATTGTTAAAGAAAATCCGTTTACTTTTATTTTATTCTTTCCATCCGGCAGACAAGTTCGGTGTATTATCAATGTAGGATCTTCTTCTGAGATATAATCGGAGAATA
>JAGLSE010000008.1 GCA_023135905.1 Candidatus Omnitrophota bacterium | reverse complement strand
TCATTTTTTAATAGGCCTTTCATTAAATTGTTGTAATCAGATCCGTTTATCATAATTTTGTTTTCTTCCCAAAGAGAAGTAATTAAGTGTCGAAATTCAGGTATGGAAGGCATAGATATTATAAAAGCAATTACTATAGCGGGTACACCTTGAAAAAATTTTAATATGTGATTGTATGATTGATCTGATTCAATTTTATTTAGAAAAGCTAGTATTTCTTCTTTTTTCATTTCAACCATTTAATCCTCCTGTGTAATATAAATTTAAATTTTCTACATAATTTTTATATATAGCTTAAATTAATATTTTACTATTTTTAATAGGTATTGCAAAATATAAATAAATATATTATATATATTCCGATTTTTTTTATTGCTAAATACCTTTTAAAAAGGTAAAATATAAAAAAGAATAATATTTTTTAAAAAAAAAGGATATTGTGGAAATGGAAGATAATGAAAAAAGAAAAAATTTGAGAGTTTATTGCCATTGTGTAGTGTCGTTCCGTTTGGAAAATGCTTATGAATTCGATATGTCTCAAACAAAAGATTTAAGCAAAGATGGTATTATGCTTACTACTAATTGTTCTTTTGATGTAGGGAGTATTCTATATATGTATATAATGTTTCCTTTTTATCCTCATAAGATGGAAGTAAAAGGTGAAGTATTAGAATCAGTTCCTTTTGGGAAAGGTAAGCGTTTCAATAGAACAAGACTTAAGTTTTTAAATTTAGATAAAGAGTTTATTGAAAAACTGGATGAGTTTATAAAAATTAAAGATTGTAAATAAGGCATATTTGGGTTTATTGTATTTAACCAAGGAGACATAGATTTTTCGAAGAAAAATATGTAGGCGAATTGATCCTGAGCGAGTAAAACGAGTCGAAGGATCTCGGATTTAATCCCCCGCAGTTTACTGCGGGGTAGGAGATTCATTTTTTTATAAATATAATAGCATTTACAAATAAATTAAAAAATATAGTTTAATGAATAAGCATGCGGAACACAAAAAAAAGTTAATAGATGGTGTGACTGATTTAGTTACGGATTTCTTTTCTGGTGTAAAAAAAGGAATTTATCTAATCATTTCAATACCTTTATTTATTCTGCTTATTTGTTTTTTTATTTTTTTTATTTTAATAATAGTTTGTTTTTTGAAAATGGTTATTTTGGGTGATTGGACAATGACTGATTTTAAAAACAATATTCTTAATTATTTATTTGCTCAACTTGAATTATTTTATTTGCCTATATGGCAGTGGATAGTTTCTTTATTAAAAAGGTTATTCTCTTATATTATTATTTAATAATTTCCCCGTTATTGTGTTTCATAAGTCTAGCCGAATTTTGTTAAATTAGTTATAATAAATGGTACTATTTAATGTGAGAGTGTTTTAGGTTAAAGATTATATCGCGTGATTCATAAGAGAAATTAATATAATAACTTTATTTTAAATTATTAATGCTTCAGATAGGAAGATTAAAATTATTAACGCCTTTGATACTTGCGCCTATGTCAGGCATTACTTCATTTCCTTTTCGAATACTTAATCGTCAATTTGGGTGTGAGTGTTGTTTTTTAGAGATGTTGAATGCTCGTTCTTTTAATTATATGAGTAAAAGGTCTTTGGAGATAGTAAAATCATATGAAGATGAAAAGCCTTTAGGTGTACAATTATTAGGAAGTGAGGCCTATTATATTCTTAAAGCCTTAGATAAGCTGTCGGGTTATGCATTTGATATATTGGACTTCAATGCTGCTTGTCCAAGGCCAAAGATAACTCGTAGGGGTGAGGGGGCCAGTCTTCTTAGAACACCGGTAAAATTGCATAACTTACTTAAATCCATGGTTAAAGAGTCTTTCGTTCCGGTTACTGTAAAAATTCGTTTAGGTTGGGATTCAGTATCAAAGGCTGTGGATATTGCTCTTAAATTAGAGGATTCGGGAATAGACGCAATATTTGTTCACGGGAGAACGCAAGTTCAGGGGTATAGTGGTTTAGTGGATTATAAACAAATTAAAAACATAAAGGATAGAATAAAAATTCCTCTTATTGCCAGCGGAGATATTTTTACGCCCAAATTAGCAAAAAAAATGTTTGATGAAACCGGTTGTGATGGTGTTTTAGTTGCTAGGGGGGCTTTAGGTAATCCCTGGATTTTTAAAGAAATACAAAATTTTTTAAATACCGGTGAAATATCTAATAGGCCAGATGTAGAAGAGATTAAAAGGACTATTAAAATGCATTTAGATTTATTTATTAACTTTTATGGTGAAAAAGTCGGTGTAATAAAATTTCGTAAATTTTATATATGGTATTCTAGAGGATTTATAAAGGTAAAACCTTTAAGGTTAGAAGTTTCTGGAATTAATACAAAAGAGGAAATGATTGTATTGATTGAACAATTAGATAGGTTAGCTTAAAAAGGTTAGAAAAGACTGGTTTGTGACAGTTGAGAAATGCAACATATATGATGGAATATCGTTATTATGTATTTTAATGTTTAAAATAGAGATAATTGGCTATTTTAATCAAAAAAATAAGCGATAATTTGTGAATTTAAAATATTTGGATTATTTAGTAGTTATGGTATAATCTAGCCTATGTTGGCTAAAAGAATTATACCCTGTTTAGATATAAACAAGGGTAGAGTAGTTAAAGGGGTGAATTTTATATATTTAAAGGATGCTGGCGATCCGGTTAAAAATGCGAAATTCTATGAGAAAGAGGGGGCAGATGAGCTAGTATTTTTGGATATTACTGCTAGCTATGAGAGGCGTTCAACTACTGTAGATTTGGTTAAAGAAGTAGCTAAGGTTGTGTTTATGCCTTTTACTGTTGGTGGGGGTATAAGAAGTGTAGAAGATATTAGAGAGATTCTCTTAGCAGGAGCAGAAAAAGTTTCTTTAAATACTGCGGCGGTAAAAAATCCTCAATTAATTATAGAATCAAGCAAAATATTTGGTGAACAGTGTATAGTAGTGGCTATAGATGCCAAAAAGACGAAGGACGAGAGACGAGAGCTCGTTCCACTCGCTATAGACGAAGGACGAAAGGGGAAGGTTGTAAAAAATAGCCCGAGTGGAAAAAATGGACGGATGTCTACAAAATTTAGTTCTGGTTGGGAAGTTTATATTAATGGAGGAAGGACTCCTACAGGATTAGATGTTGTTAAGTGGGCAAAAAAAGTTGAAAAATTAGGGGCAGGTGAAATATTGCTTACTAGTATGGGTTCTGATGGCACAAAAGGCGGTTTTGATATTGAATTAACTAAGGCTGTTTCTGAGGCATTAAAGATTCCGGTAATAGCTTCTGGCGGTGCAGGAAAAATAGAAGATTTTTTAGAAGTTTTCGAAAAAACTCGGTGTACAGCAGCTTTAGCGGCATCAATATTCCATTTTAGGGAGATTAGAATTAATGAAATTAGCAATTATCTTAATGAGAAAGGAGTGAATATACGGAGATGAAAGAATATTTAGAGGAAAATCAAGAAATTATAGAAAATTTAAAATATGATGAAAAAGGTCTTATTCCAGCAATTATTCAAGATGAACAGACTAAGGATATACTTATGGTTGCTTATATGAATAAAGAGTCTTTGGGTATTACTTTAAAAGAGATGAGAACTTGTTTTTATTCACGTTCTCGAAATATTTTGTGGAGAAAAGGTGAAACTAGTGGTCATATTCAAAAGATAAAGAAAATATTTTATGATTGTGATAAAGATACTTTACTTATAAAAGTGGAACAAACAGGTGTGGCTTGTCATACTGGAGAAAGAAGTTGTTTTTTTAGGAAATTAGTTTAGATAAAAAATAATATTTTATGGTGAAAAATAATAGTATGTATAAAAATATCCAGCCTTCTTTAGGAGAATTCAAAAAGCTGGCAGAGAAGAATAATTTAATTGTTTTCTCTTGTAAGTTTTTTTCTGATTGGCTTACTCCTCTCGGTGTATATTATGGTTTAAGAAAGCGTATAAAAGGAGAAAGCTTTTTGTTAGAATCTATAGAAGGCCAGGAAAAAATTTGCAGATTTTCTTTTTTGGGTTTTTCACCTATTTGTACTTTTAAGAGTAAAGGTAACAAAATTTATATAAAAGATGAAAGATTGTATTCTTTCGAAACAAAAAAAGATCCTTTGTTTGAGCTTAAGAAATTAATGTCACAATTTAAGGTGGCTCCTAAAGAAAATTTACGGTTTTTTGGAGGATTTATCGGATATCTTGGTTATGATACGGTTAAATTTTATGAACCGGTGGGAGAAGATAAACCGGATATTTTGAAATCTTATGATTCTTATTTTGTTTTACCAAAATTTTTAGTTATTTTTGATCATTTAAAACGTCAAATTGAGATTCTTTCTTTTGTTCGATTAGAAGATAAGGCTATTTTGGAAGAAATTTATATTAAAGGTAAAAAAGATGTAGAAGCTTTTTATAAAAAGATTGTTGTACCTAAGAAATTGCCTGATTTGACTTTTTCTTCATCTTCCGAACTTAAATTCAAGTCTAATTTTACCAAAGATGAATTTATAAAAGCGGTAAAAAAAACTAAAAAATATATAAAAGAAGGGGAAGTCATACAGACAGTTCTTTCTCAAAGGTTTTCTGTTAAATTTGATTCTGATCCTTTCACAGTATATCGTTATTTAAGAATCCTTAATCCTTCGCCATATATGTTTTATTTGAATTTCGATGATATAAAAATTTCAGGTTCTTCCCCAGAGATGTTGTTACGGTGTGAGAAAGGTGAGTTAGTTACCAGGCCCATTGCCGGGACACGAAAAAGAGGTAAGGATGAGAAACAAGATAATCATTTAGAGCAGGACCTTTTAGCTGATCCTAAAGAAAGAGCAGAACATATTATGTTGGTCGATTTATCAAGAAATGATTTAGGAAAAGTTGCTCAGAAAGCTACTGTTACTATTCCTATATTTATGAAGGTTGAAAAATTTTCACATGTAATGCATATAGTTAGCGAAGTAAGAGCGTGGTTAAATAGAAGAGAAGATATTTTTTCATCGTTAATAAGTTGTTTTCCTGCCGGTACTCTAAGTGGGGCACCTAAAGTAAGGGCAATGCAGATAATTAATGAGCTTGAACCGGATAGACGGGGGATATATGGTGGAGCTGTGGGGTATTTTTCCTTCACAAAAAGTTTAGATACTTGTATAATAATTCGAACAATATTGTTTAAAGGAGATACTGCGTATATTCAGGCTGGTGCAGGTATAGTGAATGATTCTAAACCGGAAAAGGAATATCAGGAAACGGTAAATAAAGCAAAAGCACAAATGTTGGCACTTCAATTTGCTAAAGAGAATAATACATAGTATTTTAAGATAAGAGTTAAAAGAGTAATAAACCTTAGTTAATTCAAATTAAGGTTTTGGTAACAAGAATAAAAAAACATATTTAGTAATTAATTGTTAAAAGGAGGAATTACGAATGCTTAAGATTAGATTAAGACGACCAGGTAAAACTGTCAAAGGACGGACACATTATAAGATTATAATTTGTGAAGCGAAATATCCAAGAGAATCAAAGTTTGTAGCTCAAATCGGTTTTTATAATCCAAAAGAGAAACTTTTACAAATAGAGATACCTGAATATGAATCTTGGATTAAGAAAGGAGCAAAACCTACAGAAACAGTAGCTTCACTTTTTAAAAGGTATAAAAAAGAAGCAAAAGCAAAAGGAGAAACTGTAGAAGTAGAAACAGAGGCTAAAGTATTAGAAAGTTAGGTTAAATAGAGGAAAAATGATGCTTTTTGAAGTGGCATTATAATCCTCAAGTTTGTAGAATTATAAATAGTAAATTAAAATAAAGGAGATATTTATGCAGCCAACTACTGGAGCCTCGGCAATTTATCAGATTATGCCGATTATTTTTCTTTTCATTATGGCCTATTTATTTATAATAAAACCACAGAAAGAAAAGCAGAAAGAACACGCGACTATGCTTAGTAAGTTGAAAAAAAATGATGAAGTTGTGATTAGCGGCGGAATTCATGGAACAGTTGTAGGAATTAAAGATAAGACATTTGTTTTAAGGGTTGATGAAAATACAAAAGTAGAAGTAGATAAAGAAGCGATAGCTTATGTAAAGAAGGTGAGATAATGATAAAAAAAGCAGATTTAAAATTGAGAATTTTCATTATTTTAGGGTTGGCAATTTGGAGTTTTTTTTATGTTTTCCCTTTTAAAAAGAATGTAAATTTAGGTTTAGATTTGCAGGGTGGTATGTCTATATTGCTTAAAGCCGATACTTCATCAGTAGATTTTTCTGCAAGTTCCAAAAGTAGTGCGATAAATGCTGCGGTAGAAAAGATAAGAAATAGAATTGATGCTTATGGGGTTAAAGAAACTTCTATTCAAATCCAGGGTGACGATTCTATTTTAGTTCAAGTGCCTGGGGTAGTGGATCGAGAAATTATAGAAACATTAAAAGAAGTAGGAAAACTTGAATTTAAAATTGTTGAAAATGATAGCGATAAAATGTCATTAGCAATAAAAGGAGATGTTCCTGAAGGATATGAACTTCGAGAACTGGACAAGAAAAATATATTATTGCATAAAGAGGCTGTAATAATAGGTGCAGATTTAGCTGAGGGGTCAGTAGGATTTGATACTTATGGAATTGCGGAAGTTAGGCTTCAATTTACCGGGGTAGGTGCAAAGAAGTTTGCTAAGGTAACAGAAGAAAATGTTGGAAAACAATTAGCTATTGTTCTTGACGGTAAGGTTATGAGTGCACCTCAGATACGTGAGCCTATATTGAATGGACAAGGACAAATATCTGGTAATTTTACTTTAGAGGAAGCACGGATGTTGACCTCAGTTTTAAATTCAGGCGCGTTGCCGGTACCTCTTACAGTAGAGGAAGAAAGGAGTGTTGGACCTCTTTTAGGTTCGGATTCAATAAAAAGAGGGGTTGATTCAATAATTTTGGGTGCGGCTTTAGTTATAATATTTATTTTGTTTTATTATTTTTTGGGGGGTGTTATTGCAGTTATTTGTCTTGGTTTAAACTTAATATTTGTGTTGGCAGGGTTAAATCTATTTAAAGGGACATTATCTTTACCCGGGATTGCTGGTATGATTTTAACGTTAGGTATGTCTGTAGATGCCAATGTTTTGATATTTGAAAGGATCAGAGAAGAGTTGAAATTAAGTAAACCATTGTCATTAGCTGTAAAAAATGGTTTTACTTATGCTAAAAGGACAATTTTTGACGCGAATATTACTACATTAATTGCGGCTGTTTTTCTTTTTATTTATGGAACTGGTCCGATAAAAGGGTTTGCCACAACTCTTTCTTTAGGTATAATAGCGAGTTTTTTTACATCTATATTTGTAGGAAGAACAATTTTTACTTTAATATTGAATACAAAATTGAAAAAGTTTCCTATGCTTTCTTTCGTCAAATCACCTAAAATAAATTTTGTTAAATTTAAAGGTTTTTGTATTATAATTTCTTCTATAATAATTCTTGCGGGATTATTTAACTTTTATTCAAAAGGCGATAACAGTTATGGTATAGATTTTAAAGGCGGTCAAATTCTTGAATATAAAGTTAGTCCTTTTGTGGATATAGAAAATTTAAGACAAATATTATCTAACGAAGGATTTGATGATTTGATTATTCAGGAATTCAAGGATATAGCAGGCGGTGTAATGATAAAAAGCACGGGAGATGTGGCTTTACAAGTGAAACAAGTACTTGTTAAAAATTTTGATAAAATTGAAGAACTTAAAGTGACAACTGTCGGGCCGGCTGTAGGAAAAATTTTAAAGAAAAAGGCTTATCTTGCAATATTACTTTCTTTAATAGGAATACTTGTATATGTGGGATTTAGGTTTAAACACTTTGATTTTGCTTTTGCCGCGGTAATAGCGTTATTTCATGATATTCTTATAACTTTAGGTTTCCTATCTTTTTTTGGGTTTGAAATTAACCTTTTAACTGTCACCGCTTTGTTAACCATTGCCGGTTATTCTATAAATGATACGATTGTTATTTATGATAGGATAAGAGAAATTTCACCGCGTATGAATAAATCATCTTTAAGTGAAATAATCAATAAAGCTATAAATATGACACTTTCACGAACAATAATTACATCATTGACTACTCTTGTAGTTATAGTATCAATATATATTTTAGGGGGTGAAGCTTTAAAAGGTTTTTCATTCGCACTGTTAGTAGGAGTTATAGCCGGAACATATTCTTCGATATATATAGCTTCGCCGTTAGTTCTTCTTTTTAGTAAATCTCGTGTTTGAAACTTTCAAAATTTATATAAATAAAGAAATAAAAATAGAAGATGCCCAAAGGCATCTTCTATTTTTAGGTTACAGACGGGTTAAATCCGTGTTTGAGGAGGGTGATTTTTCTCAACATGGTGATACTTTAGAAGTATTTCCTATTAATTTTAATTTACCTTTACGTATAGAATGGGAATTTGAAATAGTAAAGGAAATATATAATTTCGATAGAGTTTTAAACAAAAAAGTCGTTGATTATGAGCTGTTAATAATAATTCCGCATTTTAAAAAAAATAAACGTTATACCTCAGATGATTTCCCTATAGATGTAGTTTTACAGATTAAAAAAGGCGATTATGTTGTTCATAGTCGTTATGGTATCGGAAAGTTTTTAGGTGTAACCAAACTTAAGGTAAAAGATAAAGAAGGATATTATTTTGAAATAGAATATAAGAATAAAGATAAACTTTATGTTTCAAAAGAAGAAGCTCATCTTGTTCAAAAATACAGTAATTTTTCTTTAAAAAAACCACCTTTAACTCGTCTTGGTTCCAAAGAATGGATAAAAATAAAAGAAAAAGTTGAGAAAGGTATAAGGGACTATGCTTTGCAAATTCTAGGAGTAGAAGCTCAAAGAGAGATCATTGGAGGTTTTCAATATTCCAAAGATGATGAGTGGCAAAATAAATTTGAAAAAGATTTTCCTTATCAAGAAACAGAAGACCAGATAACCGCGACTCAAGAAGTCAAATTAGATATGGAATCCAAAATTTGTATGGATAGAATAATTTGCGGTGATGTAGGGTATGGTAAAACGGAAGTAGCTATGAGAGCAGCATTCAAAGCGGTGAATAATTCTAAACAGGTAGCATTTTTAGTACCGACTACTATTCTTGCGTATCAACATTATAAAAATTTATCACAGAGAGTTGAAGATTTTCCTTTTTGTGTAGAAATGCTTTCTCGATTTCGTTCAGTAAGCGAACAAAAAAACATTCTTAAACGATTGGGAGAAGGAAAAGTTGATATAATTGTAGGTACTCATCGTCTTATTTCAGAAGATGTGTGTTTTAAAGAGTTAGGGCTTTTAATTATTGATGAAGAACATAAATTCGGAGTAATGCATAAAGAAAAGATAAAAGAACTAAGAATTGGTATTGATGTTTTATCTTTATCAGCTACTCCTATTCCTAGAACTTTATATATGAGTTTAATCGGCCTTAAAGGTATATCAATGATAAAGACTCCGCCCAAAGAAAGAATAGCAGTTAAAACTATAATTTCAGAATATAAAAAGGATATAATTAAAAAAGCAATAGTAAAAGAAATGAATAGAGGAGGTCAAGTTTTTTTTATTCATAATCGAATTGAGAGTATTGGTGAAATAGAAAAAATTTTAAAAAATTTATTACCGAAAACTATAAAATTAGGAGTAGTCCATGGTAGGTTATCCTCAAAGGTGATGGAGAAAATTATGCTTGATTTCATTGATCAGAAAATAGATTGTTTGATATCAACGGCAATAGTAGAATCCGGGATAGATATTCCTACGGCTAACACTATGATTATTAACGATGCATATAGATTTGGATTGGCAGATTTGCATCAATTACGAGGTAGAGTAGGTAGATATGATAAACAGGCATACACTTATTTATTAGTGCCAAATTTAAAGATTCTTTCTTCGGATGCGAAAAATAGATTAGAGATGATTGAGAAATTTTCACATTTAGGAGCTGGGTTTGAAGTAGCTATGAGTGATTTAGAGTTAAGAGGTGCGGGAAATATTTTAGGTAAACAACAGCACGGATTTATATGGATGGTAGGTTTTGATTTGTATTGCCGCCTTCTTAAGAAAGAAATAGAATGTTTAAGAGAGGCTTTTAAATTAGATGTTGGGGAGTAGATGCGGACCTCATTTATATTTTTTTTTGTGCCTTTGTGTGATTTTTTTAGTTTATTATATTATTTTGATTTGTAGATTTATTTTGTTTTGAACATATGTTTATTAATGGGTGGCTACGGAGAGCCACCACTGGTTCTTTGATTATAATGATTGCATGAACGTGATTGGACATTATAATATAATCATCATTTTTTATGTCTGAATAATATTCGGGCAATGTTCGTAATATTTGGTCAACTATTTGCGAATAATTGTATTCCTTGAGATCGGGGGTTATAGATTTCATGTTTTGTTATATTTATTAGAGGAACTGGCAGTCCCGTTCCCTACGGGACTGTTGATAATTATTATTTTATGGAAATGCCTTACTGTTCGCCTCGTAGCAAAGAGAGTCGGCAAAAGGCAGGTTCTTGGCAGAGATTAATATATTGACCAAATATAATTTTTCGAGGATAATAAGCAACACATTGAATTATGGTTGTTAACATTAATTTACAAAGGCAAAATTCTGTTATTAATTTCATAAGTTATTTTTTAAATTTGAATAATATATTTTGGAATATATAAAGTTAATGGAGGAATAGTTTTGAAGATAAAGTTTGCAGCATTAGTTTTATGTTTGTTATTTCTAGTTAGCGTTTTTGCTGAAGAAAAAATAAAGATAGTTGCTATGGTTAATAACCAGGTGATTACTTCTAAAGATTTGGAGGATTATTGTAATGCTTTAGCCTACAGACTCTCTGGAGGAGGAAGTGAGTTTATTTGCGGTAAGGAGGAAATGAAAGAATCATTGGG
>JAGLSE010000079.1 GCA_023135905.1 Candidatus Omnitrophota bacterium | reverse complement strand
ATCGAGTTTTGTTTTTAAAATGTTTATAGAATCGTCTTTTTCATTTAGTTTTAGTACAATAGAGTTATTTTCCTTTTCAGAGGAAGCTAATTGATTTGTTAAATTTTTTATTTTTTTATCATAAACAGAAGTCAAATTGGCAGATTGGGATAATTTTTTAGAATAACTATTCAGCTTTGTTTTTAATGTTTTTATTGAAAGATGCTTATCATCTATTTTGGTTAAAAGAAATTCTTTATCCTTTTCGGAAGAATGTAATAGGGTCGTTAATTCATTAAACTTTTTATCATAATCGGAAGTTAACGCTGCAGCTTGAGTTAATTCTTTTGAACGGTCATTCAATTGATTTTTTAAAAATTCAAGGGAGGAAGTTTTATTAGTAAGTTCAATCAAAAAAGATTCTTTTTCTTTTTCGGAATCTTCCAATTTAGTATTTAATTCTTTAACATTTTCATTAAAGATAGTAGATGCATTAATAGCTTGAGATATTTTATTGAAACAATCGTTAAGGTCATTTTTTAAATTTTTTATAGTTTTATCTTTTTCTTTGAGATTGTTATTGAGAGATTCTTTGTCTTTTTGCAGACGGGCAATTGTTATTGAAAAATTTTCTATACGATCATTTTCAGTATTGATGGATTTCTCTAAGTTTATTATTTGTTTTTCTATTTTATCATCAAAGCTTTTCGAAAACGCAGGTATAATTACAAAAATTGATAAAAGAGTAGTTAATATTTTTTTTATCATTTGAAGAAAATTATACCTTTTAGTGCTTTGTTGTCAAATGGTTTTTGTTAATTGTAAGGAGATGGGATGAAAGATGAGATAGCTATTTTGAGATAGGTGGAAACTATTGCTGCTGCTCACGCGAGTACTTCACTTTCAACAGTTTTAGGAAAGAAAATAAATTTATACCTTCCTGCTGTGGAAATCTTACCAGCAGACGATATCGGTTTTGCTATGGGTAGAAAAGATATGAAATATGTTATAGATAATAAGATATTGTCAGGTTTAGAGGTGAAATTGTTTTTATTCTTGATGAAAAAGACGCGTATAAATTTATAAATTCCAGTTGTCAATTGCCGGATTACAAAGATAAAGGTGATTTAACTAAGATATGAATAACGTTAATTAAAGGAATTGATAATATCGTTGTATCAATCTATGCTAATGCCCCTTTTGAGACGATTGCCAGTTTACTTATTAATGATTACAGGAAAGAAAAGTATGTTATGAGTCTTAGTACGGTTTTTGAACAAATGGAAGAATAGATAAAAGGATGTTTTTGGATTCTATTAACTTCTAAGTCTGTTGAAGAAATTCAACACGATTGTAGTAAAATGATTGGCGAGAAATAAAACCGTCAATAATTCAGTTTGTTAATGAAATTAATAATAAAAAATATCTTCAGAGTTAAATTTCATCTAAAACCTTGGTAACAGTTTCAACAACTTTGGATGGCTGGAAAGGTTTTACAATGAAATCCTTAGCTCCGGCTTGGATAGCTTCTACAACTAATATATGTTGTCCCATAGCTGAGCACATAATTATTTTTGCGTTAGGGTCTAGTTTAATTATTTCTCTGACCGCGGCTATACC
>JAGLSE010000078.1 GCA_023135905.1 Candidatus Omnitrophota bacterium | reverse complement strand
TGAAAATAAAAGAAATATATAAAGAGATTGTAAATAAAGGTATTGAGTCAGATGTTCGTGGAATAAAAGAGGTGAGCAGAATTTTAAAAACGAAAAAAAACTTTTATTCTAAATTGGAAAAAAAATATAAAGATATTTTTGATTTAGATTCTTTAAATAATCCTTTTGCTGATACGAGAGTTCTATATGAAAATTCGGAGGATAATATTAGTTCAATGATTGTAGGTGTTGATGTTGAAGTCGGAGAATTGGTCCTTGTTGATAGATTAAGAGAAAAAGGTGAAAAAATAGATTTGGTGGTTTCACACCATCCTCAAGGCAAAGCGTATGCCAAATTTTATGAAGTTATGGATGTTCAAGCCGATATTTTTGTTCAGAAAGGGTTATCATTAAGTTTATCTGATAATTTTTTAAATGAAAGAAAATTTCAAGTTGAAAGAAAAGTTAGCGCGGCTAATCATTCCAGAACTGTTGATGCTGCTCGATTGTTGGATATTAATTTTTTATGTATGCATACACCTTGTGATAATTTAGCGTATCAATATTTAAATAAAGTTTTAAGTAAAGAAAACCCGGCGACTTTAGGAGATATTATGGATATACTTTATAAATTGCCGGAGTATTTAGACGCGGCTAAGAAGGGTAATCCTCCTAAATTAGTAATAGGAAATAATAAATCGCGATGTTCTAATATACATCTTGAGTTTACTGGAGGGACCGAAGGACCCAAAAACATTTATAACCTTCTTTCCGCCAAAGGTATAGATACTATAATAGCAATGCATCAATCTGAAGAGCACTTTAATCAATGCAAGCAAGCTAATATAAATGTAATTTTTGCATCGCATATTGCTTCAGATAACTTAGGTATAAATCTTATGCTTGATCATTTGGAAAAAAAATCTAAATTCAAAATTCATGAGTTTTCCGGTTTTAAAAGGTTCAAACGGGAAAAATAAAAATAAATTTAGATTTTCTGGTTTTATTTTTAATAATGAAGTTTAAATTTTAAAAAGAGAATTTTTTAGGATATGATACCACAATCTTTTATAGAAGAAGTTCAGTCTAGAACTGATATTGCTGATATAATCGGCGGATATATTGATTTAAAAAGAGCCGGAAGGAATTTTAAAGCGGTATGTCCTTTTCATAGTGAAAAAACTCCTTCGTTTATGGTAAGTTCTCAAAAGCAGATTTTTCATTGTTTTGGTTGTGGAGAAGGAGGAGGTGTTTTTCAGTTTCTTGTACTTATGGAAAAAATAACTTTTCCTGAAGCAGTGGAAATGTTAGCTGAAAAATTGGGATTAACCGTTCCTAATGAAGGTGGAAGCAATAATAAAAGCAAGTCAGTTCTTTATGATGTAATGACTGAAGGCAGCAATTTTTTTTATAATAATCTTACTGCCAGTAAGAATTATCCAAATATTATAAATTATTTAAACAAAAGAGGTATAGATAACACAACTATAACTAAATTTAAGTTAGGATATGTTGATGACAATAATATTTTATTAAGTTATATGCGGGGAAAAGGAGTTACCTTAGAGAATTTGGAAAAAGTGTCTCTTGTCATATCTAAGCATAATGGGTTTCGCGATTTATTTGTTAATAGAATTATGTTTCCAATATTTGATATACGTTCTAGAGTGGTAGGGTTTGGAGCAAGAACAATTAAGGCAGAACCTAATTCACCTAAATATATAAATTCTATAGAAAATTCTCTATACAGTAAAAGAGACCATCTATTTGGGTTAAATTTTGCAAAAGAGGATATTAGCAAAGAAGATTCGGTAATTGTAGTAGAAGGGTATTTGGATATGATAATTCCTTATGTAAACGGTATAAAAAATATAGTAGCTTCCTTAGGGACGGCTCTTACTATAGAACAAACTCGGTTAATTAAACGGTATACGTCAAATGTTATTTTATCTTATGATTCCGATGAACCAGGAAGAAAAGCAACTTTACGTTCTATTGATCTTTTAGTGGAAAACGATTTAAAAGTTAAAGTTGTTGAATTGCCAGAGGGTTATGATCCTGATTCTTTAGTTATAGAAAAAGGGAAAGATTGTTTTTTGCAGAGATTAAATGAAAAACAGGATTTTTTTGATTATAAATTAGATAGCATAAAAAAGAATTATGACTCAAAGAGTATAGAAGGGAAGAGCCATATAGCTAAGGAAATGCTTACTACTATTGACAAAATAAGTAGTGAGATAGAGAAATATGAGTATATAAGAAAATTGGCTTCGGCATTAAATGTTAAAGATGAAATTATGATAGATGAATATAAAATTTTATTTTCGAAAAAAGGAAGTTTTTATAAAAAATCTTATGTATCGAATCTTGAGAATGATAGCAGTAAAGAACGGATAAATTCAATAAAAGAACCGTTATCTGTTACAGAGAAAGTTATTTTGAAAAGTATGCTTACTAACTATAATGCTTTTATTGTAATTAAAAAGAATCTAAAAGAGGAATATTTTAGCTCTCATTTAGCACGTAAAACTGTTGAGTTTTTTTTCAATCATTATCCTGAAGGGTTGAAACATTCTCCGTCGGATTTGTTAGGGGCAGTTAAAGATAAAGAAATTAGCAGTTTTATTTCTAGAATAATTATGGATGAAGATATATTTTTAGATAAAGATGTGTTTAAACAGAGCTTATTGAAATTATGTAAAAAGGGTGTGGAAAAAATTAAAGTAGGCTTAAAAGAGCAAATTAGAGAAGCAGAGGGAAAGGGTGATAAAAATAAATTAAAAAAGTTGATTATGGAATTTAATAGGGTTAATAGCGAGGTAAGGAATGGTTAAAAAGAAATTATTGGAACGGAGTATTGATCAGTTGATCGATTTAGGAAAAAAGAAAGGGTTTATTACTTATGATGAAATAAATCATTTTCTTTCCGAGGAAATATCTTCAGCTCAATCTTTAGATACCATTTTCGAAAAATTAGAAAACAGTGATATAATAATTTTAGAAGCAAAAGAAGTTTTGGAGTGGGAGAAAGATAAGAAAAAAGAAGTAACGGTTTCTTCACAGCCTATTGATGATCCGGTTAAAATGTATTTGAAACAAATGGGTCAAATACCTTTGCTTACTCGGGAAGAAGAAATAAGCTTAGCTAAAAAAATTGAAGATGCCGAAGAAGTTTTGAGGGACGAAGTATTTTCAACCGGTATATCTAAAGATATCTTTGTTGATATTTCCAAGCAAGTGATTAAAGAAGAATTGAACCCTGATGATTTTGTAAAAGGCGAAATAAAAAATAAAGAAAAGGAAGTCGAGAGGATAAGAAAACTTTATGCTAAATTAGTAAGAATTAAAAGAATTGATAGTCAGAAAGAAGTTTTAAAAAAGTTTAACTTTACTATAGCTATTATTGAAAAAATAATAGTAAAAATTAAAGGGATGGTTCGAGAGATCGATAAGTTAGTCCGGAAAATAGATAAACTGAAAGGAAAATCAAAAGCTGTTGAAAAAGAAAGACGGGTTTTCATAAAAGAAAAAAATAAATTTGTGAAAGCGCTTGGTTTTGGGAAGATAGAGACAAAAGATAAAATGAAGTCTCTTTTGGATAAATCTAAAACATATGATGAAGCTAAAAGAACCTTAGTGGAGGCTAATCTTAGATTAGTTGTAAGTATTGCAAAAAAATATGTAAATAGAGGGCTTTCTTTTTTAGATTTGATTCAGGAGGGTAATATTGGACTTATTAAAGCAGTAGAGAAATTTGAATATAAACGCGGATATAAATTCTCAACTTATGCCACTTGGTGGATTAGACAGGCTATAACTAGAGCTATAGCTGATCAGGCAAGAACTATTAGGATACCTGTTCATATGACAGAGACTATAAATAAAATAATTAGAATTTCGCGGCTTTTTATTCAAGAAAAAGGTGAAGAACCAACACCGGAGGAGTTATCTAAAGAATTAAAATTACCGGTTACTAAAATAAAAGATATCCTTAAAGTGTCTCAGCAGCCAATATCAATACATACGCCTATTGGTGATGATGGGGATACTTCTTTTGGTGATTTTATAGAAGATAAAAAAGCAGTTTCTCCAGCTAATGCTACAGTGTTTTCTATGCTTAAAGAAGAGTTGGAACAAGCTATGGAAAGTCTTACTGATAGAGAGAGGAACATTCTCACTTTAAGGTTTGGGCTTGAAGATGGAAGTCCTAAAACTTTGGAAGAAGTTGGAACGATTTTTAAAGTTACTCGTGAACGAATAAGGCAGATAGAAGCTAAAGCTTTGAAAAAGTTAAGACATCCCAGCCGTTCTAGAAGGCTTCAAACTTTTCTTGAACTTACTTTATTTAGAGGGAAATTTCGTAGTTAATTGTTATTGTTGTTTTGGGTAAAAGTGAAAAAAGTTTTGCTGGAAATAAATTTTTATAAATAATTTTAATTTATTTGGAAGATGGAACAGATTTATAGCAAATAACTTTAAGGAGTTTTTATGGTTAATAAACAAAATGTAGAACATGTATCAAATTTAGCCAGAATAGAAATCGAAGAAGAGAAAAAAGAATTTTTTGCGGCGCAGTTATCAAAAATTATCAATTATATAGATAAATTGAAAGAGATTGATGTGAGAGGTGTTGAGCCTATGAGAGGGCTTCATATCAAAGAGAATGTTTTTAGAAAGGATAAGGTTAAAGAATCTATTTATAATGAAGATATTTTAAAGAATGCACCATTAAGTCAAGATGGATATTTTAAAATTCCTAAGGTGATTGATTAATTCGTTTTATATAAAATGGCGTTGTTATCTTAAAGCATTAGTGACTTTCGCATTTTTTAATAATACCAAAATGAATTTGAGGAGAATATGATAGATACAAGATCGTTATTTGGATTAGATATTTCTGAAGGTATCAGAAAAGGTGATTTTAAGGCGAATGAAATCTATTCTTTTTATTACGATAGAATAAAGAGAATATGCAGTGGTTTAAATTGTTTTGTAGAAGCTTATGGCGAGGGCTTGAATTGTGAAGGCCGGTCCTCTTTAGAAGGTGTTCCTGTCGCGATAAAAGACAATATATGTATCAAAGGCAAAAGAATAACCTGTGCGTCTAAGATTTTATCTTCACATATAGCAGTATATGATGCTACTGTGGTGGAAAGATTAAAAAAATCGGGATTAGTCATTATAGGTACTACTAATATGGACGAATTTGCTTTTGGGTCGTCTACAGAAAATTCTTGTTATGGTCCGGCAAAAAACCCGTGGGATAATACAAGAGTTGTCGGCGGGTCAAGTGGAGGCTCAGCTGCCGCTGTTGCCGCTAGAATTGTTCCTTTTGCTTTAGGTTCTGATACTGGAGGATCAATTAGACAACCTGCGTCTTTATGCGGGGTCGTAGGATTTAAGCCAACTTATGGTAGAGTTTCTAGATTTGGGTTAATAGCTTTTAGTTCGAGTTTAGATCAGATTGGGCCAATAACTACAAATTTTACGGATTGTGCTAATTTATTAAATATAATTTCCGGCTATGATGAATGCGATTCGACATCTGTTTCTTTGGAAGTTCCTGATTTTACTAAAAGTTTACAAGATAATGTAGAGGGATTAAGGGTAGGTGTTCCTAAAGAATATTTTGGTGAAGGATTAGATCTTGAAGTTAGGGAGGCTATCAATAAAGTTATAGCTTTATTAAAAAATAAAAAAGCCGAAATTGTCGATATAAGTTTACCAACTACTGAGTATGCGGTTGCAACTTATTATATTATTGCATCTTCTGAAGCCAGTTCAAATTTGCAAAGATTTGATGGAATAAAATACGGGATACGGGCTGAAAGTAATGGGTTGAAAGAGTTGTATTTTAAAACTAGAAAAGAAGGGTTTGGCGAGGAAACTAAAAGAAGAGTTTTGTTGGGTACCTATAGCTTGTCTAGCGGGTATTACGATGCTTATTATATGAAAGCTTTGAAGGTGCGTAGATTAATAAAAAATGATTTTGATAGCGTGTTTAAAAAAGTGGATGTTATACTTACTCCGACATCACCAACAACTGCGTTTAAAATTGGAGAAAAAAGTGATCCTTTAAGTATGTATTTGTCAGATATATATACTATTTCTACAAATTTAGCAGGACTTCCCGCAGTTTCTTTTCCCTGCGGGTTTAGTAAAGAAAATTTACCTATAGGATGTCAAATAATAGGAAAAGAATTTGATGAATCTACTCTTATAAGAGTCGGCTATTCATATCAGCAGGATACAGATTTTCATAAAAAAATGCCAAAAGAGTAAGAAGTAAAAAATAGATTTAGGTTTATTGTTGTAGTAAAGTATAAAAAAAATTAATATGAATGATTTAGAAATAGTGATTGGTTTAGAAGTACATACTCAGGTTAAAACTGAATCTAAGATTTTTTGCGCTTGTTCTACTAACTTTGAAAGCCCCCCTAATAGTAATATTTGTCCGGTTTGTTGTGGGTATCCGGGCGTATTACCTGTTTTTAATGGAAAAGTTTTGCGGTTAGCTTTAAAAATATGTAAGGCTTTAAATTGTGAAATTAATAAAGATATATATTTTGAACGAAAGAGTTATTTTTATCCGGATTTGCCAAAGAATTATCAAATTTCACAATACAAGATGCCTTTAGGCGAGAAAGGATATCTAGAAATCCTTAATGGGAAGAAGGTCTCAATTAACCGGGTTCATATGGAAGAAGATGCCGGGAAATTAATTCATAAAGATAATTATTCTTTGATTGATTTTAATAGAACAGGTACACCTTTGATAGAAATAGTCTCGGATCCGGATATTAATAGTCCTCAAGAGGCATACGATTATTTGAATAGCTTAAAATTATTGTTGATTTATATTGGTGTTTCGGATTGTGATATGGAGAAAGGGTCTTTAAGATGTGATGCAAATGTGTCATTAAGGAAAAAAGGCGCAACCCAATTAGGCACAAAGGTGGAATTAAAAAATATGAATACATTTAAGGGAGTTAGAGCGGCTTTAGATTATGAAGTTAAAAGACAAACTATAGTTTTAAATAAAGGGGAGGATGTTATACAGGAAACCAGGTTATGGGATACCCAAAAATTAAAAACAGTAGTGATGAGGACTAAATCCGATGCTCACGATTATCGTTATTTTCCGGAACCGGATCTTTTAAATTTTTATGTTTCTGACGAATTAATAGAAAGTGTTAGCAAAACGATAGAAGAATTGCCGTTAGAAAAGAAAAGAAGATTTATGGAAAAGTATAATATTATAGAAAAAGAAATCGATGTATTAATATCTTATTCTTGGTTAGCTAAGTTTTTTGAAGAAATAATTCAATTTTATCCTAAGCCGAAAGATGTATCGAATTGGCTTATAGGTCCATTTTTAGAGCAGGTAAATAATTTAGATAAAGGGTTTTCTGCAGTTAAAATATCAGCGGAAAATTTTTCTAAGATTGTTCAGTTTTTTACTGAAGGTAAATTAAATAATTTGGGAGCAAAAAAAGTTCTTTCTTTAAGTATAACTACCAATGAAGATATAGATACTATTATAGAACGAGAAAAACTTGTTCAGGTTTCGGGACAGGACGAACTTTTGAAATTTGTTGAAGATGTTATTTCATCAAATCCAAAGGCTATTCAGGAATATTTAGAAGGCAAGGATAAATCAATAATGTTTCTTGTTGGGCAAATAATGAAAATTACTAAGGGTAAAGCTAATCCACAAGTAGCTAAAGATATGTTAGAGAGGAGGATAAAAAAATGAGGAAAAGGTTTGTTTTATTTACAATATTGTTGATAGTGATTACTTTTTCATTCAAAACAGGATTTTCTTTTGGTAGAGAGAAAGATGATTTCTATAAAGAGTTGGAAATTTTTTCGGAATGCTTAGCGATTATAGAAAAAAAATATGTTGATGAAAAACCTGCCCAAGATTTAATTTATGGAGCAATGCAAGGAACTTTGGCTTCGTTAGATCCCTTTAGTCAATTTATGACCCCGGAAGAGTTTAAAAATTTGTTAGTTGAAACTGAAGGTAAATTTGGTGGGCTTGGTATAGAAATAACGATGAGAAATAGTATCCTTACGATTGTATCACCAATGGAAGATACTCCTGCTTGGCGAGCAGGAATTAAAGCTGGAGATATTATTATCAAGATAGATGGAGAGTTAACTAAAGGTATTACTTTAAACGACGCAGTAAAAAAGATGAGAGGCGATCCGGAAACAAAGGTGACTTTGACAATTTTTAGAGAAAAAGATAGGACAGTTAAAGATATAGAAATAGTCAGGGATATAATTAAAATTAAAGATATAAAAAGACCGGGCATTTTAGAAGATGGAGTTGGATATGTAAAGATAGGAGAATTTAGAGAGACTACTTCAAAAGATTTAGGAATAGCTTTATCTAAAATAAATAAAGAAGAGTTAAAAGCTTTGATTATTGATGTAAGAAATAATCCCGGGGGGTTGCTGAGTTCAGCGATAGATGTCTCAAGCAGGTTTTTAGAAGAGGGGAAGATAGTTGTATCTACTAATTCAAGAACAGAAAAAGAGATTGTCTATAAATCAGTATATTTATCGGAAAAATATTTGGATATACCTATAGTAGTTTTAATCAATAAAGGTAGTGCTTCGGGAAGTGAAATTTTAGCCGCAGCTTTACGTGAGAATAATAGGGCAATTCTTTTAGGTGAGACTACTTTTGGTAAAGGATCCGTTCAGACAATAATCCCTTTATCTGATGGCGCAGCTTTAAGATTAACTACATCGAAATATTATACACCTAATGGGGGAAGCATTCATGAAAAAGGGATTGATCCCGATGTTGTAGTTGAAGAAGCTAGTACGGAAGAAGCTAGTACGGAAGAAGTTAAGGAAGATGTTTTTAAAGAATTTGAAAATAACGGAGCTTTTGATTATAAAAAAGATTATCAGATTGTGAGAGCTTTTGATTTGATAAAAGGGCTTTTGGTTTTATATCCGGGAAAAGAATAGTTTTTGTTCCGGATATAAGACATAGAAAAGATGATCAAAAATAATAATTATTTTAGAAAGTTTTTTTGATTTTGAGAATAACAATTGAAATTGTATATGTATACATTAGGTATAGAAACATCATGTGATGAGACATCCTGTGCGGTAACAAAAAATTGTGAAGTTATTTCGAATATTACGATATCTTCATTAAAAGAGCATAAAAAATATGGAGGAGTTATCCCTGAAATAGCTACGAGGGCGCATTTAAAAAATATCAATAGAGTTTTTGAGCTGGCTTTAAAGACTGCTAATATAACAAAAAAAAAAATAGATTTGATTGCTGTTACTAATAGACCGGGGTTGATTGGGTCTTTAGTTGTAGGAGTTAATTTTGCTAAAGCTATATCTTTAGCTTTAAAAAAACCACTTATTGGGATAAATCATTTGCATGCTCATTTTTTTGCCCCTTATTTGGATTATAATAATAAAATTAAATTTCCGTTTTTATCGTTAGTAGTATCCGGCGGACACACAGAAATTTATCAGGTAAAAAGTTTTAATGAAATAAAAACTTTGGGAAGAACAAGAGATGATGCTTGTGGTGAAGTGTTTGATAAAATAGCTAAAGCTTATCATTTAGGATATCCTGGAGGTCCAGTTATTGATAAATTATTTAATGATGCGTATAAAAAAGAGTTTCTTTTTAAATGTGGAAAAATTGGTTTTGATTTGAGTTTTAGCGGAATAAAGACAGCGCTTATGTATAAAAAAATTCAAATGGAAAAAAATGGAGAATTTAATTTAAAAATGAAAATAAAATTAGTATCATCTTTTCAATATTCAGCTTTGGAAACAATAATTAAGACTACGTTAGAAGCTGTAAATAAATTTAAAATATATAGAGTAGCTTGCGGAGGAGGAGTGTTAGCTAATCAATATTTGAGAGAAAGATTATTGGAGATAGAAAAACAAACAAAAATTAGTTTTCTTATTTCTCCTAAAAAATACACTGGTGATAATGCCGCAATGGTTGCAGGATTAGGGTTTTACTTGTATAATAGTTTAGGTGTAACACATAATTTAAGAATGAAACCGGAGGCAAATTAGGATGATAGATTTAGTTACAATCGTAATTAGATTATTTATTTCTGTTTTATTGGGTAGTTTAATCGGTTTAGAGCGTGAGAGAAAAAAAGGTAGCGCCGGGCTTAGGACTCATTTATTGGTTTGTATGGGTTCTACCCTGATAATGCTAACTTCGATTTATATGGCCGAAATATATAAAAATATGGGTGGGATTGATCCGGGAAGGATAGCTGCTGGTGTTGTTACAGGGATTGGATTCTTAGGCGCGGGTACTATTATAAGAAGCTCAGAAGGTGTAAGGGGTCTTACTACTGCCGCAAGTATTTGGGTAAGTGCGGCTATTGGATTAGCTGTAGGCTGCGGGTTTATTAGTGGAGCATTAATTGTTACCTTAATATCTTATTTATCTTTATCTTTTTTAAAAAAGATTGAAAAGGATATTTTTTAAAGAATATTTTTGATTTCTATAGAAAATAGAATTATTTACTCTAAGGTTATATCTAAAAGGGTAAAATTTATTTATCTTGATATTTTTTGAGTAAATTTTATAATACATTAGGGGGGTGAGATTATGGCAAAAAGAAAGATTGATGATAAAATACTTGATGTAAATGCGGCGATGCAGGGCAGTCTGATTTTTTCTGATCCGGTAAATTTGAGGATAAATGGAAAGTTTGAAGGGACTTTAACAACAAAAGGGCAATTGATTATTGGGCAGAGTGCGGAAGTTAAAGCTGATATTATAGCCGAGACTTTAATTATTTCTGGTAATGTTCGGGGAAAAATTAAAGCAACTGAGAATTTAAGCCTTACATCTACAGCACAAGTTTATGGAGATATTACGGTTCCAAAAATTGCAATTGAAGAAGGTGCTATCTTTATTGGAAGGTGTAATATGCCGGAAGGCAAGATAACTTTGGAAGAACTTTCGGAATACTTGTCTATTGAAGAAAGTAAAATTGCTGAGTGGGTTGATAATGGTAAGATACCGGTAGAAAGAGAGGGCGATAAATTACTTTTTGATTTTAAAGAAGTTGAGGAATGGATATCAACTAGGGCTTAATAAAATAATTTTATATAATTTAAGGTTTATTTGAGGGAGATAGAACAAAATATATATTTTTTATACCTAATGTAATTGAATAATTATTTAGTTAAAAAGTTAAAGTAATCTATAATGGAAGAAAAACTTATTGCAACTAGAGAAGTTTCCCGAATTTTGGGGATTTCAGAAAAAGAAGTCATAGAGATGGCTGAAACTAAACTTATACCTCATTTTAAAGTTGCGGGTGAGTTTTTGAGGTTTAAGAGAGAAGATATATTAAAAGTTAAGCCGGAAATAAAGAAGAGGTATAACCTTCCTGAAAAAAAAATTCCCTATATTGAAGGATTGAGAGAGTTTATATATTTTAATGATTTCTACATTTTTTCTATAGCAATAATAGTAATATTGATTTGGGTTATTATTAAAGATTTTCTTGGCACTATTTAACTAAAATATTGAGCCTGCCTTTAATAGCTTTATTTTTTTTTATAATATTTTTAGATTTAATGATATCTATTCATATATTTCTGGGTTTTGATAAATCAAGGGTATAAATGAGTAGTTTTTATTAGAAAAAAATTATTCATTTAATGGGACTGTTGCGAAATGCAACAACCCCTGATTACAAAGATTGAAAACATTAATTTTTCATCGGTGTAATCATTTTTTAATCGCAAAATTCAGGCGCTGGTGCTATTAGGAAACAGCGCCTGAATTGGTAAAGGTAGTTAATTTTTTTTGAAAAAAATAATTGTTCAATAAAAAAAAATATAAATAAAATATTTTTATAAAATTAAGGAGACTAAAAGTGATAAATTTCGATGATTTTTTAAAATTAGATTTAAGAGTTGGTAAAATTTTGGAAGTTAAACCTCATCCTGATGCCGAAAAACTCTATTTATTGAAAGTAGATATTGGAGAGAAAGAAACTCAAATCGTTGCTGGAATTAAACCTTTCTATACTCAAGAAGAGTTAATTGGTAAATTGATAACGGTTCTAGTTAATTTAGAGCCGAAAAATATAAGAGGTGTTTTGTCTGAAGGAATGATTCTTGCGGCTTCGGGTAAAGATGATGTTAGTTTAATTATTTTAGATAAAGATGTCTCTACGGGCAGTAAAATAAGATAATTTGTTTTAGTAAAATTAAAGTCTATTTAGGACAAGAGAATAATAGAAATCTTAGGTATGATAACAAAATATATTAAAGTAAAGACTAAAGGGAATAGTGATGTGATAGATATCACACCCGAATTAAAAACAATTTTAGTGGATGAAGTTATAAAAGACGGTATTTTGTTCTTGTCGATTATTGGTTCAACTGCGGGATTGACTACTATGGAATATGAATCCGGATTAGAAAAGGATTTAAAAAATTCTTTTGAAGAATTTTTTCCTCATAAAAAAAAATATTTTCACAATAGTACTTGGTCAGATGATAATGGGCACTCTCATCTGAGAAGTACATTTATTAAAACGAATATGTTTGTTTCAATCACAGATTCTAAATTGGATTTAGGTACATGGCAGCAAGTAGTTTTAATAGATTTTGATACTAGGCCAAGGGAAAGAACAATTGTTGTAAAATATGTTCAGAGTTGATCAGATTTTGTTTGTTTGTAATTGATTATTAGGTTACTTTTAAAATTAAGTGTGGATGAAAAATGGATTTTACAAAAAATATTAATGAAGTGGATTTGGTTTTTTTGGATTTAGAGACCACAGGTCTTAATGCCGTTTTTGGGGATTCTATTTGCGAGATAGGGGCTATTAAAGTTAGAAATGGGGAAATAATAGATAAGTATAGCAGCTTAATTAATCCAGGTAAACCAGTGTCTAAAAGATCTTTTGATGTGCATAAAATATCAGATAAAGAATTGAAAGACGCGCCGTTTTTTGAAGAATTATGCGATGATGTAATCAAATTTTTGCAGGGATCTGTAATTTGCGCCTATAATGTCCAATTTGATATTGGATTTATTGAATCTTATTTAAAAAATCATGGCAGGGCATGTTTAAATTTACCTACAATTGATATTCTTTCTATGGCCAGAGATGTATTAAAATTATCAAGATATAATTTAGATGCGGTTGCTAAATTTTTTGAAATTGATTGTAGTGAAGGATTTCATAGAGCATTAATTGATGCAGAGATAGCGAGAGAAGTATTTTTTAATCTAATAAGTATTTATAAGGAAAAAAAAATTGAAACTTTATATGAGTTTGTGTCTCTTTATGGTTGGGCTGAAGATATAATAAAATTGGGTGAAAACAAAAGAATAGCTTTTTTGAAAGAAGCCATAGATAAAAATTTGAATATAAATATGAAATTTTTTTCAATAAACAATATTTTAGAAGAGAAAGTGGTAATGCCGTTACGTATTTTTCAGGAGAATAGAGAATTTTGTCTTTTGTTTCAAGAGGAAAAGTATGGGAGTTCAAATATAAGTATAAACCGAATTTTTAAAGCTGAACCTTTTTGATTAGGTTGGGTGTATAAAAATATAGAGATATAGTAATTATTCTGATAAAATGTTTATTTGTAGGGCGGTTTGCGAATGATGGAGGTAAAAAGTATGGAAGATATATTAGAGTTTTTAGAAAACAACGCGAGGATATCTGTAGAAGATTTGGTAAAACTAACGGGTAAAGAGAAGAAAGACATTCAAAGAACAATAAAAAGTTATGAAAAAAAAGGAATAATTGTAAAGTATAGAACTGTGATTAATCGTCAAAAGATTAAAGCTGATCAAGGTGTTTCCGCTTTGATAGAAGTTAAAATAACCCCACAAAAAGATGTCGGGTTTGATTCAGTTGCAGAAAGGATTTATCGGTTTCCGGAAGTAAAAAGTTGTTATCTTCTTTCAGGAACATATGATTTGCTTTTATTTGTAGAGGGTAAGGATATCCAGACTGTTGCAAGTTTTGTTTCTGAAAAATTAGCACCTTTAAATTTAGTAAAAGGAACAGCGACACATTTTATGTTGAAAAAATATAAAGAAGATGGTGTAGTTTTAGTCAATGAATCTAGAAATAAAAGGTTACCGATAACTTATTAAAAAGGATATTGCTTTAGGAGCGGTTTTTGTTGGTTTATAAAAACTTAATGTAATCAAAGGAAAAATATGATAGCGAAAAGAATTAAACAGTTAGCGCCTTCAGGTATCAGAGAATTTTTTGATTTAGTTTTAGGTATGCCGGAGGTGATTTCTTTAGGTGTGGGAGAACCGGATTTTGTTACTCCTTGGAGGATAAGGGAGAAGGCTATTACGGCAATAGAGGAAGGGTTCACTTCTTATACTTCCAATAGTGGCCTTTTTGGTTTACGAAAAGGTGTCTCTAATTTGCTTAAAAAAAAATATGCAGTTGATTATTGTCCTGATAAAGAAATACTTATCACGGTTGGAGTAAGTCAAGGCTTAGATTTAGCTTTAAGGGCGATATTAAATCCAGGCGATAAAGTTGTGGTTGTAAGTCCTTATTATGTGGCATATCCGGCATTAGTTGAAATTTCTTCAGGAGAAGTTATTTATTTAACAACTAGGGAAGAAGATGGGTTTAAAATCAATCTAGAAGATTTAAAGGAAGTCGTTAAATTAAAACCAAAAGCAATAATATTAAATTATCCGGGAAATCCTACGGGAGTATCTTATAGCGCTTTAGAATTAAAAAATATATGGAATATTTTATCCAAGGAAGATATTGTAGTCATAAGTGATGAGACTTATGATGAATTGACTTATAATGATAAGCATACCTGTTTTTCCAGTTTAGACAAAAAAGCAAAAGCTCGGACTATATTGCTTAACGGATTTTCTAAAGGCTATGCTATGACTGGGTTTAGAGTGGGATTTGCTTGCGGAGATAAAGAAATTATAGATGCGATGACCAAAATAAACTCTTTTGCAATGTTATGTGGCCCTATAATTTCTCAAATAGCCGCTTCTGAAGCTTTGCTTGCGAGAAAAGAGGTTTCTTTAATGCGTGCTGAATATAGAAGAAGAAGAGGTTTTGTAGTTAAAGAGTTAAATAGAGTTGGCCTTGTGACAGTAATGCCGGAAGGCGCTTTTTATTGTTTTTCATCTTTAAAAAAATTCAAAATTAATGCTTTAGATTTTGCAAATAAATTATTAATGGAAAAAAAAGTTGCTGTTGTTCCGGGCAAGGCTTTTGGAAAAGGCCTGGATTCATTTATAAGGATATCATATGCTAATTCCTTGGAGAATTTAAAGGAATCTGTTATACGAATCGAAGATTTATTGAATAATTTATAAACAATGGTAACACAAAAAAAAATAAAAGTAGGTAAGAGTTTTGTTGAAGCAATTTTAACAAAATTAGGTGATAAAAATCTAATTGTCTTAAAGGGTAGTAAAGGGTATATAATGTGCGGTTATTTAAATATGAAAGCGGCTAATAAATTTAAAGATATAGGCATTAAGATTGTTGGTGTGTCTACGATAGAACAGGCTATAAAAACAAAAGTTAATTCTATGACTTATACTGCAAAGAAGATAGGGATATATAAAGGGCAGGAGATAAAAGATGTTCTTAAAATTATTGTTTAGCATAGTAATAGTAATATTTAATTTTAATGTTTTGTTGGGTGTAGTAAATTGTGAGGAGTCAGTTGTTTTAGAGCGTAAATACTCTCTGGATAGGGTATTGTCTGAGTATGAAGTTTTATCTAAAGAATACGATAAACTAATAAAGAGTTCTCCGGAAGATGTAGCTTTGAGGATGCGATTAGCAAGATTCTATTATCAGTTTAGGGATTATTCGAAAGTAAAAACCCTTTTAATTGATATGAACACGAAAGAAGCAAAAATGATGTTAGCAAAATCTTTTGTTAAGTTAAAAGAATATAATCAAGCCATAGAGCTTTACGAGCAATTAAAACCTTTGCCTAAAGAATCGGAGTATTTATATCTTTATGGAGAAGTTTTAGAAAAAAATAATTTGTTTACTAAGGCTATAGAAATATATAAAAAAGTAAAAGAACCTTTTTATGTTTTAGCTCAAAACAGATTAAAAAAAATACAGTCTGCAGCTGGAGGTTCAATTCCTGTTGAAGTAATTGAAATATCTAAACAAGCTGAAGAGTTTATTGAAGAAGTTAAAGATGAAGCTGCTATAATTTTGCTTGTTGACGAGAAAAACGAAATTACTATAGATAATACGTCGGTATTTCAAGTGCATATTATAAAAAAGGTTTTAAGTGAGAGAGGAAAAGGATTAGCTGAAGTAAAACTTGGGTATGATTCAACATATGAAAGATTAGAAATAGAATTTGCCAGGACAATTACGAAAGAAGGTAAAGTTATTTATGCGGGGGAAGAAAATGTGAGAGATGTTAGCAGATATTTGAATTATCCGTTATATAGCAATTCTAGGGTAAGGATAATTTCTATGCCCGCAGTGGATGTGGGTTCTATAATAGAGTATAAAGTAAAAATACATTCTTCTAAATTGATTGCTGAGGATAATTTTTGTTTTATTTATCGGTTGAGGGAAGCTAACCCTATATTTAAGGCTAATTTTCAATTTATTATCCCCAAAACAAGTAATGCGAATTTTAAATTTTTTAATCAAAAATATGCTGAAGATATAAATCTTAAACCGGTTTTAGAAGAAAACGATAATAATAAAATATATGTCTGGAAATTTAATAAAATAAAATCAATTATTCCGGAGTATGCTATGCCTCCGATATCTTTAGTTAATCCGGGGATATTAGTTTCGAGTTTTTCTTCTTGGGATCAAATTTATAAATGGTGGAAATCTTTGTATAACGATAAAATTGAATTATCCCAAGAGATCAAAGATTTGGTAGTGGAAATTACAAAAGATTTAGATAAAGATTTAGATAAAGCGAAAGAAATTTATGAATTTGTCGCAAAAAATATACGATATGTTGCTATTGAATACGGGGATAGCGGCTACGAACCTCATCATGTTCAGGAGGTTTTTACGAATAGATATGGTGATTGTAAAGATCAGGCAATCCTTCTAACAGCGATGCTAAGGGAATCCGGCCTTTCTGCTTATCCTGTGCTTATTCCGACAAGATCTGTTTATTCCATAGACAAAAAGTTCCCGTCTATGAATTTTAATCATGCTATATGCGTTTTAAAAAATGGTGAAGAGTTAATATTTATGGATCCTACAGCAGAAACAACTCCTTTTTTAGATATTCCTATTTCGGATCAAGATAGGGATGTTATGATATTTTATGAGGATGGTTGGGACATAGTTAATACTGGGCAAATGCATAACAATAAAATTAATTATGAGATGAAGATATTCTTGGATAAGGAAGAGAACGCTTTAATAGATAGAAAAGTAGTAACTAAAGGATATTATGCGGCAGCCTACCGTCAATATTTGAAATATACCCATCCAGAGATAATCAAGGAAGATATTCAAAAAAAGACAAGAGATTTATCGTCAATGGCGAATTTATTAAATTATAATATTGAGAACGGCAATGATTTTGATAAAGATCCTATATTAACATACAGTTTTAAAGCCGAAAAATTTCTTAATCCTGCAAGTAAATTTAGGATAATACCGGTTTTAGATCAATTATATTTAGATCGTAATTTAATAGGAAAGGAATTTCGAAAGTTTCCTATTGATAATGATGCTATTTTTTCAAAAGTAGCCGCAATAAGAGTTATTCTTCCTGAAAATTTAAAAGTGAAATATTTGCCAAAATCTAAAAATGTTAATAATGATTGGTTTAATTTGGAAGTATCTTATCAAGCTAATTCAGATACTATAGATTTTTATCAAAAGGTTAAAACAAATAAAAGGTTTGTAGAGGTTGATGAGTATGATGATTTTAAAAAAAATTTAGAGGATGCGATATATTTATTAAGAGAAGAGATTATTCTAGAGAAATTTGAGTTGTAAAACTTTATAAAATGAAAAGAAAAGATTTTGAAATTAAATTTTACGAAGGGATTTTGAAACATAGACCAAATTTTGTTAATGTCCTTATTTCTTTAGGAGATGCTTATACTAAAAAAGGATTTTATAAAGAAGGATTGGTTTTGGATAGCAAGATGGTAACATTAAGACCGGAGGACCCTTATGCTAATTATAATTTGGCTTGCAGCTTAGCTCTTTTGAAGCAACTAGATAAATCGTTAGAAGTGTTAAAGAGAGCTATTCTTTTTGGATATGATGACTTTTCTTATATGATGAAAGATGAGGATTTAGAAAATTTAAAAAAATCTCCAGGATTTAAGGATTTTTATAGAAAATTACAAAAAATGAAACTGTAATATATTTCCTCGGAGTATAGACTAAATCAACTACCCCGCAGCAAGCTA
>JAGLSE010000077.1 GCA_023135905.1 Candidatus Omnitrophota bacterium | reverse complement strand
CCTAAATAACTTTTCCGCAGTAAACCGCGGGGAATTAAACCCGAGATCTTTCGACTCGTGTTACTCGTTCAGGATCAATTCGACTACAGATTTTTCTCCGAAAAATCTAAGTCTCATAGATTAAAGTTTTCAATAAGATTAGTATTAATTTTATTGGACCTCGAGTAAATTTTTTTATTAACTAATATAAGAAAGTATTTTTGATATACGGTGAATGATTAAATGAAAAAAAATTCTAATGATATAAGAAAGTATATAAGAATTCAGACGGTTATACCGGTAGAATTTTATATTTTTGATGAGCAGGGACGAAGAATTACGCCTTGGATTCAAGGATTTACTCGGGATATCGGGAATGGGGGTATTTGTCTTTTAATTAATGATCTTTGGGATGGATTTAATGAACGGGTTAAAGATAAAGATACTTTGTTTTATTTGCAGATAAATCTTCCATTTAAAAAAAATCCGATCACTGTTAAATCGAAACTTGTTTGGTTTACTGTTGAGAAACTAAATAAATTTAGTCAATATAGATTAGGGCTGAAATTAATTGAGATGGAGAATAAGAACAGGGAAAAACTTTTCAAATTTGCTGTTTTTAGAAAGATTATTCCATATTTAATTAGTGTGAGTATAGGGATATTGATTGTTTTTTCGGGGTTTGGGGTATGGAAGTCTAATCGCCTAACAAAGGAGAATAGAAGTTTAGTCAGCAATTATGTAAGTATTTTAGAAAAAAAATCAAATTTTAACCAAAGATTGGAAGAAGAAACTAAAAAAAGTTTGTTTTTGAAAAATAGACAGTTAGAGCTTACAACTGAAATGCAGGCTCTCATTAATAAATTATCTGAGTTGAAGCAACCTAATACAGGGTTTATTAAAGATGCTGTAGATATAAAAAATATGGAATTGGAACTGGAGAAGTTAAAGAAAGAGCATAGTCTTTTAAAGAAAAAAGAAATAGACAATAAAGAGGCGGTATCAACTATTCAGAAAAAAGTTGAAATTTTGAATAAAGGTAAAAATGAATTTTCCGAAAAAATAATAGAAGGAATGTATGATTGGATAAAAAATAGACAAGATCTTAATAGAGGTTTGGTTCTAAGTTACGAGGGTGATAAGAATTTAGATAAAACATGTTTTACTTATGACCAGGCATTAGCAGCGATGACTTTTATAATTTTTAAAGATATAGATAAAGCGGATAAAGTTTTATCTTTTTATTTGAATAAAATAAATAAAGGCGAAGAAATTTACAATGCTTATTTTACGCGAGGACAAGCTTTTGAGTATATTGTCCATTCGGGACCAAATGCTTGGTTGGGAATGGCCGCTATTACTTATGTTCGAAATACCGGAGACAATAAATATTTAAAAATAGCCGATAAAGTTAGTGAAGTTCTTTTGACATTGATGGATAAAGACGGAGGTGTAGTTGGGGGACCGAATGATACTTGGTATTCTACTGAGCATAATTTAGATGCTTATTCATTTTTTCAGCAATATTATAGATTGACCGGAGAAAAAAAGTATTTAATAACTGCTGAAAAAATTAAGAATTGGATTTCCCGTTATTCTTATACCTCTTTTGATCCGCCTATAAAAAGAGGGAAAGGAGATTCAACTATAGCTACAGATACATATACTTGGTCAATAACTGCTTTTGGATTAAAAGAGCTGTATTCTTTAAAAATGGATCCGGAAGAAATTTTGAAATATGCTGTGGAACATTGTGAGGTTTCTACAATGTTTCGCCGTAGCGAAGGAAGCGTAAAGGTGAATGGTTTTGATTTTGCTAAATCAAAAAATGTTGCTCGTGGAGGAATCGTCTCTGGGGAATGGACTGCCCAGATGATTTTGGCTTTTGAGATTATGGCTGATTATTTTGCAAGTAGAGATATAAAAAAATCAGAGGAATATATCGAAAAGGCAATGTTTTATTTTAATGAATTACAAAAAATGCTTATAACTTCGCCTTCTAAGGTAGGCAGAGAGGATCTTTGTTTGCCTTACGCGTCAAGTTCTTCAGCTGATACAGGTCATGGATGGAGGACTCCTAAGGGGGATAGAACAGGAGCTTTAGCGTCAACAGCTTATTGCTTATTTGCATATTATGGATATAATCCTTTAAAAGATGATTTTTTGGAAGGTTCTTTAAAAAACAAATATGATAATATGTAAAAATTTATTTGTAAAAAAGAGATATTTTTAAAAAATTTGACGATACTATTATAATAATGGTGATGTTGGATTTAGCAACAGCCCTATAATTGGAGTTTAAAGATGTTTAAATCAGGATTTGTAGCTATTTTAGGAAGACCTAATGTTGGAAAATCAACACTTTTGAATGCATTGATTGGTGATAAGGTAAGTATTATATCGCCGATTCCTCAAACTACGCGCCATCAAATAAAAGGCATTTTAAATTTAAAAGATGTTCAGGTTGTTTTTATAGACACTCCGGGTATGCATTATTTTAATGATGAACTTGCGCAACATTTAAATACGGTTGCTAAAAGTATAATTTATGGTTGTGATTTAATTCTTTATGTCGTTGATGTGACAAGAAACTACGGTAAAGAAGAAGAGCGGTTAATGAATATTATTTGTAATCAAGATATAAAAGTAATTATGGTTTTAAATAAGGTGGATAAGTGTGAAAAATTTTTTAATGAGTATTTAAGTATGTGGCAGAAAAAAATAAAAGGTGATAAAAAAAAGATATTATTAGCGTATATGCCTCTTTCAGCCAAAAGAGGGACGAATATCGATAAGTTGAAAGAAGTTTTAATTGGAAATATTCCTGAGGGACCAGCTTATTATGATGATAAAGCTGTTACTGATTTTCCTGTAAAACTTCGTATTGCCGATATTATAAGAGAAAAGTTATTTTTAGCTCTAAAAGAAGAATTACCACACGCTGTTGCCGTTAGTGTTGAAGAAATAAATAATAAAAAAAATGTCATATATATAAAAGCAAATATTTATGTAAGAAGAAAATCTCAGAAAATGATAGTTGTTGGTAAAAAAGGTGAGTTACTTAAACATATAGGTACGCTTTCCAGGAAAGAAATTGAGACTATATATGAAAAAAAAGTATTTTTAGATATTTGGGTTACTATTATGGAAGATTGGCAAAAAAGACCGAGAATTTTAAAAGATTTGGGATATGAGTAAGAAGTAAAATTATTGATAAGAAATATAAAGGTAAAATATAAAATGAATATTTTGAGTTTAATAAAAAGCAGAAGATCAATAAGAAAATTTAAAAAAAAACCTGTTGACCCTGAAATTATTAATTTAATATTGGAATCCGGCAGATGGGCACCTTCGGGTTTGAATAATCAGCCTTGGAAGTTTATGGTGTTAAGTGATGATAGAAAAGAGGCAGTATCTAAGTATACAAAATATTTTTCTATTATACATGAGGCCGATAAGATTATACTTATTTTTTTAGATAAAAATGTTTCGTATAATTATGAAAAAGATTTGATGGCTATTGGTGCTTGTATTCAGAATATGCTTTTATATATACATGAAAACGGTCTAGGTGCTTGTTGGTTGGGAGAGATTTTAAATCGAAGGAAAGATGTTCAATCATTCCTAAATGTTTCCGACGATTTAGAGTTAGAAGCTGTTATTGCTTTAGGATATCCTTTAGGCATAGTGAAAAAAAGGGAAAGAAAATTTTATGAGGAGTTAATTATAAAATGAAAACGTGTAAACATTTTGGTGAATGCGGAGGTTGCCGGTTTCAGGATATATCATATGAAGAACAATTGGCTGAGAAAGAAAATAGAATTAAAGAATTAATAAAAAATTCCGATTTGGATATTAAATTAAAACCCATTCAATATTCTGATCCTTGGTTTTATCGCAATAAAATGGAATTTTCTTTCGCGGATCAAGGTGATATTGTCTGCGGTCTATATAGTAAAAATGAAAAGGGAAAAGTAGTGGACATTGAAGAATGCTTAATTTTTTCTAAAGATTTAAAAGAGATTTTGAAAGCAGTTAAAGAATTTGTAAGGAATAAGAATTTTTCAGTATATAACAAGTATTCTCGTAAAGGATTTTTAAGGAATCTAATTGTTAGAGATACAAAATTCACAAATGAGCTGATGATAGGAATAGTGACAACAGGATGCCAAGATTTGGATAAAGAAGGATTTGTTAATATTTTAGAGCAGGCTAAATTAGATAACAAGATTTGTTCAATTTATTGGATAGTTAATGATTCTTTATCTGATGCGGTAATATTTGAGACAAAACATTTACTTTATGGGGATAAATTTATTAAAGAAAAGCTAGGTGATTTTATTTTTCAAATAGGGATAGATAGTTTTTTCCAAGTTAACCCGAAGATGGTGGCAGGGTTTTATCAGAAAATGGTGGATTATACCAACGTTTCAGATGATAAGAATGTATTAGATTTATTTTGTGGAGTTGGGTCTATAGGGATATTTCTTTCACCTAAAGCAAAATCTGTTTTAGGTGTAGAAGTAAGTGACGATATTGTGGCTGTGGCATGTCAGAATTCTAAAATAAATAATATCCACAATATAAAATTTATAACTGCTGATGCCAGAAGATTTCTTAATCTTCAAGCCGAACCATATAAAGATATAGATATATTAATAATAAATCCACCAAGAAGCGGTCTTTCTAATAAAATAACCAGGGCTATTAAAAGGTTAAATCCTAAATTGATTTTGTATTCATCATGTAATCCCGATGCTTTTTTTAGGGATCTTCCGAGTTTTTGGGAAAATTATAGGGCAGATTTTGTTGAACCATTTGATTTTTTTCCACACACTCCGCATATGGAATGCCTAAGTATTTTAAAAAAAATTGATTTATAAATATAGGTACTTATCTGTGAATAAAAACAAAATAGATATAAAAAATTTCACTTCGGAAGAATTGATAAAAGTTTTAGAGAAAGGAAAGTTTCCTAAATTTTATGCTAAGCAGATATTTATTTGGATTTATGAGAAAAGAGTCGAAGATTTTCATCTTATGACAGACCTTTCTAAAGAGAATAGAGACGTTTTGCAAAATATGTTTTATTTTTCAAATTTAGAATTATTAAAAGAAGAAACTTCTTCTGATGGGACTAAGAAATTTTTGTTTGGATTAGAAGATGGCTTGTCTATTGAGTCAGTTTTTATACCAGAGGTTAAAAGATCAACCTTATGTCTTTCAACTCAGGTGGGATGTAAGTTTGATTGCAGTTTTTGTGTGAGCGGCAAAAAAGGGTTTAAAAGGGATTTGAAAGTTTCAGAAATTATAAATCAATATTTATTTATTGCTGATAAAATTAGACCGGATAAAATTACGAATATCGTATTTATGGGGATAGGTGAACCACTAGATAATTTTGATAATACAATAAAAACAATAAAAATATTAACTAAGCAGAGAGGCCTTTGTTTGGCTGCAAGAAGAATATCTATTTCTACGTGCGGATTAGTTCCGGAAATATATAAATTAGCTGAATTAGATTTAAAAATTAAATTATCCGTTTCATTGCATGCGGCAAATAATGATCTGCGTAATCAACTTATGCCGATTAATAAAAAGTATCCTTTAGAATTACTTGTACCTGCTATAGAGCAATTTTCTAAAATATCCAATCATTCGGTTATCCTTGAGTATGTTTTGATGAAAGATAGAAATACAAAAAAGGAAGATGCAGTGGAATTAGCTCAATTGATAGTAGAAACTGGGGCTAAATTAAACATCATAGTTTATAATGGTTCATCTCTAGATTTTTCACCGCCTCAAGAAGAAGAAATAAATAATTTTAAGAATGAACTTAATAAAAAAGGTATATTTTTTACTTTAAGAAAATCTAGAGGCCAAGATATAAATGCGGCATGCGGACAATTGAAGAGTAAAATAGAATAATTAATCTTTTTGAGGTTTGGCTTGATTGAATGGGAATATTTGGTACAATAAGACATTTCAACCTGAAATTTGAGTTGTGAGTTGTAAAGCGGTTGGTTAACCAATGAGACTTAGATTTTTCGGAGAAAAATCT
>JAGLSE010000076.1 GCA_023135905.1 Candidatus Omnitrophota bacterium | reverse complement strand
GATTTGCCGGCAAATAAACTTTCTGTGGATATTAAAAATGGATTTAAACCTGTATTTGAAGTTATACCTGGAAAAGAAAAATCTATTTCTAACTTAAAAAAGCTTTCTAAAGGGAAAGAAATGATCTTTTTAGCAACAGATCCGGATAGAGAAGGAGAAGCTATAAGTTGGCATATAAAAGAAAGGTTGACTAAAAAAGATAAAAAATTTTCTCGTGTTGTTTTTCATGAGATTACTGAAGATGCCTTGAAAGAAGCTTTTTCTCAACCGGGAGAGATAGATATAAATAGAGTAAACTCTCAGATAGCAAGAAGAGTACTTGATAGGATAGTAGGATACACGTTGTCTCCGGTATTATGGAAGAAGATAGTAAGAGGTTTATCTGCCGGACGAGTACAATCTATTGCTCTCAAATTTATTGTTGAACGGGAACGAAGTATTGAAGCATTCCAGTCAGTTACGACTTATACATTAGATGCTAAATTTAAAATTGGCGAAAATGTTCTAAAAGCAAAGCTTAATAAATATAAAGGCAAAAAAATATTTTTTGATGATAAAAATAAGGCTCTTGAATTTATAGAAAAACTTAAAAGTCAAAATTTTACAATAAAAGATATAGTAAGTAAACAAACTAAAAGAAAACCGCCTTCTCCTCATATAACATCGTTACTTCAGCAAGATGCCTTCAATAAATTAAGATTTTCTGCTCAAAAAACAATGATTGTAGCTCAAAGGTTGTATGAGGGAACTCAGATTGGGGATAAGAGTGTAGGTCTTATAACTTATATGCGTACTGATTCATTTGAAATAAGTCCAAAAGCTAAAAAAGAAGCCAAGGAATTTGTTAGAGATAGTTATGGCGAAGACTTTTTAGCCAGTAAAGAATATCGTTATAAGAAGAAAAAAGGTGCGCAGCTGGCTCATGAAGCAATACGGCCGACTAGTATTTATAGGAAGCCTGAAGATATACAGGATTTTATTTCAGAAGATGAACTTAAATTATACACATTGATTTGGAAAAGATTTATAGCTGGGTTCATGAAAGAATCAGTATATGAAAATCAGAAAGCTTTTATTGTTTCTGAAGACGCGGAGTTTATTGCTGAAGGTAGAAAACTTGTGTTTGAAGGATATTTAAAAGCATTTTTCGAAGAACAAGAAGAAGAAAGTTTACCTGATTTAGAAAAAGGTCAAAATGTAATTTTAGAAGGTTTGGATGCTGTGGAACACATAACTAAACCACCGGCGCGATATAATGATGCTTCTTTGGTTAAATTGCTTGAAGAGAAAGGTATCGGCCGTCCATCGACATATGCGGCTATTATTAATACTTTAATTTATAGAATTTATATTAAACGGGAAAAAAGAATTTTTTTTCCTACAGATTTAGGAGAGAAGGTTAATGACCTTCTGGTAAAATTTTTTTTAAAAGTTATGGATGAAAATTTTACAGCTGAAATGGAAGAAAAGTTAGATGAAGTTGAAGCTGGTACTGTTGAATGGAACAAAATTTTAGAGGATTTTTATCCTTCCTTTAAGGCTAAAGCTGATGAAACTTTAGAGATAGTACAAAAAGATGTTGAGTTTTCTGATAAAATGTGTCAAAAGTGTGACGGACGTTTGGTAATGAAGTGGTCAAGAAAAGGTAAATTTTTAAGTTGTGAACATTTCCCTAAATGTAAGTATGCTGAGAGTATTACTACCGCTGTAAGTTGTCCTGATTGTAAAGTAGGTTTATTAATACAGAGGAGAAATAGAAGGGGACAGGATTTTTATGGATGCAGCAAATTTCCTGAATGCACCTATACTTCACGTGAACTTCCATCTACAGAAGAGGAAGATAACAAGAAAAATTTAAATGATGATTAATCTGATTTTAGTCTATTTGTATTACTAATTGTAAAATAATTTTGATAAACACTATAAATTAGAGGAAAGTATTACGAGGAGATTGATGGATGATTCCTTTTTCATATTATATTGATAAATTTTTAAATTATCTTATTATTGAGAAAAACTATTCCGAGCATACCGAAACTAATTATAAGACTGATCTTAAAGAATTTGAGCAATTTTTAAATTCCAGGGGAATTAAAGATATTAAAAAGATTGATTATTTTTTGTTAAGAAAATTTTTGAGTTTCCTAAGCGAGAGAAAATTAAGTAAACAAAGTATTTCAAGGAAAATTTCTACTTTTAAAAGTTTTTTTAAATTTATATTAAGAGAAGGTATTAAGAAAAATAATCCGGCTTCATCTTTAATATATCCCCGCAAAGATAAACCCTTACCCTGTTTCCTTACTGAAGGTGAAGTGAAAAGTATATTGGCTGTGCCTATTGATTCGGATTTGATGGGTTTAAGAGATAAAGCTATTTTAGAATTTCTTTATTCTACAGGGGCAAGAGTTTCGGAAATTGTTTCTTTGAAAATGCAAAATGTCGATTTGATAGGAGGTGTTGTTAAAGTTAAGGGTAAAGGGCGTAAAGAAAGACTCCTTCCTTTAGGTGAACCGGCGATTATTAGTTTAAAAAATTATATAGACAAAAGAATAGATAATAATAGGTCTTTGTTTTTGAATAAAAGAGGGGGACCTTTGAGTGATCGGGGTATAAGAGGAATTGTTTTGAAATATATACAAAAAGTTTCAGCGGTTTTAAAAGCATCTCCTCATACATTTCGGCATTCTTTTGCTACACATCTTCTGGATAGAGGTGCGGATCTACGCAGCGTTCAGGAACTGTTGGGTCATTCCAGCATATCGACTACTCAGATTTATACACATTTAACTATAGAATCTCTTAAAAATGTTTACCAACGATCCCATCCCAGAGCAAAATAATTGTCAATTTGTGTATAAATTAAAATAACTATGTTAAATTATATGGCTATATTAAATTCTTTTTTATTTTTAATTTATGATATTCTTTTCTTTTTTTTGCTTATAATTTATTTACCCATAGGCTTTTTTAGATCTAAATTAAGTTTTAAATCGTTAAAAGAAAAATTTGGATTCTTAGATTACAGAGAAGATTCTAAAACTATATGGATACATGCTGTAAGTGTTGGAGAAGTCAATTTAATCGGCAATTTATTAATAAAATTAAAACAAACTTATGATTGTCCTATAATTATTTCTACAACTACTTTAACCGGTAATAGGGTTGCTAAAATGAAATATTCTCAGTATGCCCGGATAATATTTTTACCGTTTGATATGTCTTTTATTTTAAAAAAAGTTTTAAATAAACTTAATCCTAACATATTTATTTCAGCGGAGACAGAGATTTGGCCGAATCTATTTAGATTTTTAGGTAAATATAATGTGCCGATAGTTATAATTAATGGCAGAATATCCGATAAAGCTTATGTAAAATATAAGTTAATAAAAAAGTTAATGGGAAAAGCTTTGGGCAATTGTAAGGCTATAGGAGTTCAAAATATAATATACAAAAATAGATTTCTTTCTTTAGGGGTTAATGAGGATAAAATTTTTATTACCGGCAATATGAAATTTGGACCTTTGGTCTTAGATAATGATAGACTAGAAGAAATTAAAAAAAATTATTTACCGATTTTTAAAAAGAATAATGAGATGATATTAATTTTAGCTAGTACCCACTCACCGGAAGAAGAAATCATTTTAAATATATATAAAGAATTGGTAGAAAATAATTTTAAAATAACTCTTATTATTGCGCCTAGACATCCCGAACGGGTAGCGTCTATAGAAAATATTATCAAATCTAAAGGATTTGATCCGGTAAAGACAAGTGATATGATATCTTTATCTTTTGGTCTAAGAAAAAATGATGTTTTTATAATTGATACTGTAGGCGAATTGCTTGGGTTTTTGAATATTTCGGATATTTGCTTTGTGGGAGGAAGCTTTTCCGATGATGGCGGTCATAATATATTAGAACCTATATATTTTTTGAAGCCTACTTTATTTGGACCGAATATGGATAATTTTAAAGAAATAGAAGAAGTTGTATTAAAAGAAGGTGCTGCTTTAAAAGTTTCGAATATTAATGAGTTTAAAAAAACTCTTGAAGAATTGATTCAAAATGAAGGATTACGTGAAGTTTATAGAAAGAAATGTCTTAGTTTTATAGAATATGGGAAAGAAAGTTCAGAAAATAATTTTAAATTAATATCAGATAGTCTTAGTGGGAACAGAAAAAAATAATTTTCATAAGGTATTTAATATATGAGTATACTCAAAATAAAAATATGGTATTTAGCTTTCTTAGAAAGAGATAAAAAAAATATTTTTGAATTATTGTTGTATTGGTTGTTATATATAATTTCTGTAATTTATGGTCTGGTTGTGAGGGTTAGGAATTTTTTTTATGATAGGAATATATTACCTTCATTTTCATGTAATTCTAAAGTTATAAGTGTTGGCAATATTTCTTGGTCCGGTTCAGGTAAAACCCCTTTAAGTATATGGCTGTATTCTCAGATATCTCCGTTTTTTAAAACCGCTGTATTAAGAAGAGGTTATGGCGATGATGAAAACAAGCTATTAAAAGAAAAAATAAATAATGTGTTTTATGATCCTAATCGTTATCAATTGGCTAAAAGTTTAGAATCTGAGTTTAAGGTGTTTATAGTAGATGATGGGTTTCAGCATCGAAAATTAAGACGGGATATAAATATAGTAGTTATGGGTGCTCGGGAATTTAAAAGAAAACTCAGATTAATCCCGGCATACATTTTTAGAGAGCCACTGACTTCCTTGAGAAGAGCTGATATAGTTATTTTAAATTATGCTGATGAACTAGATAATACAGATAAAATCAAAAATCAGTTATTAAGAATAAACCCTTCTCTTAAAATATATTGTTCGAAGTACAGAGTAGAAAAAATTATGGATTTAAAAGGGAACAAGGTAGATAAAGAATACTTAATGACAAAGAAATTAGCGGCTTTTGCGGCTATCGGTTATCCCCAAGGATTTTTTAATAAATTAAAAAGTTCCGGTATAATAATTGAACAGTATATTGTGTATCCTGATCATTTTGAACTATCAGAAAAAGAATTTGATGGACTACAGCAAAGTTTAATAGATAATGGTATAAGAGATTTAATTATTACCCATAAAGATAAATATCATATACCGGAAAGAAATATAAAATTAAATATATATATAATGGAGATAGATATAGAAATAGAATCTTCTAAAGTATTGATGCGGGAAATAAAAAATAAATTATAGAAATGTATATTATCGCCAAATATTTAAGAAAAATTATATTAAGATTGCCTTTGCTGGTAGTATTTGATTTGGGTAGATTGATAGGCATACTATTTTATATAAATACAAAAAAACGAAGAGTAGCTTTTAGAAATTTAAAATTGGCTTTTCCTGAAAAATCTGGTAAAGAGATAAATTTAATTTTAAAAAAGAGTTTTATAAATTTTGGTTTAAATATTATTGGTATATTAATAGGTCCTAGAATATATGAAAATGTTGTAATTAAAGGGGAAGAAAATATAGGAGATGACGGAGGAGTATTTGTTTCAATTCATGCCGGAAATTGGGAGTTAGCTATTTCTCAATTTAGCCGAAACCATAATTTTGCTATTTTAGTAGATAAACAAAAGAATAAGGGGTTAGATAAATTTTTAAATGAAATTAGGGCAGAAGCTGATACAAAAGTTTGTTTTTCTTTGAAAGAACTAATCACTTGTTTTAAAAAAGATTATTTAGTGGGTGTCGTTGTTGACCATGGAGCTGAAGATAATGCTTTAGTGGCTGATTTTTTTTCCCAAAAAATACCTACTCCTAAAGGGGCTGTTTATCTAGCTAAAAAATTTAATAAAAAAATATATCCCGGGTTTTTTATAAGAAAAAGAATATTTTCATGTGAATTACATGTAGGTTCCCCAATTGAGGTATCAGGAAAAGAGGATATAGAAATTTTATCTTTTTTGAATAAAATTTATGAAGACTATTTAAGAAAATATCCTTGTGAATATTATTGGTATTACAAGCGTTTTAAACGGAGAGTAAGTAGAAATGTATTAATTTTGAGTGATAGTAAGTTGGGGCATCTTAAACAGTCAAAAGCATTGTTGTCTTTTTTATTAGAAGAAGATTATGAATTTAGAAGTGAGATTGTAGAGGTTAAGTATAAAGATAAGTTTCGAAGAATTCTTGCTAATGTATTAGCTCTATTTGCCGGGAGAAATTGCTTGGTATATAGCAAAATATTGCCCTTTCTTGTGGACAAAGAAACCTGGAATAAATTGGATAGGATTTGGGCGGATATAGTAATTAGTACAGGAAGTTTTATTGCTCCGGCAAATAAGTTATTTTCTTCATATTTAGGAGCTAAATCCGCTACAATTTTGAGGCCGAATATGCCGTTAAGTAAGTTTGATTTAGCAATTATCCCTGAACATGATAGGGTAAGTTCTGAAGATACAGTTATTATTAAAGGTGCTCTTGTTTATCGGAATAACGTTGAAGATAAAGTACGCGAATGTAAAGATTTTTTTAAATTAAGCGAAAATAAAAAAATTTGTCTTTTTTTAGGCGGTCCAGGATTTGATACAAAGGAATTTATAAATAATTTGCGAGATTTTATATATAAATTAAAAGATTTTTCCTTAAATAAAGGGTATAAACTATTAGTTAGTACTTCCCGGCGGACACCTAAGGAGGTTGAATTATTTTTAAAAAAAGAACTCAATGATTTTAAAAATAACGAAGGGCTTGTTATAGTAAATGAAGGCAACCATGATTTTGTTTTTGAGGGTTTTATTGGTCTTTCGGATATGGTGTTTGTTAGCAGTGAAAGTATATCTATGGTTTCAGAAATAGGGGTTTTTAATAAACCCTGTTTTTGTGTGTCTTTGGAGTCGGAAGATGAAAAACGAAAAATATTTTTAGAATCTGTAGGGGATAGCTTTGTATTTATCAAAAGTCCTTATGAAATTGAAGAAATTAAATGTCAGGGGGATGGCATATTTGAACAAAATAGAAAGTTGGTGAAAAAAGCAATAAAAAAAATCTTAGAAGTTTAAGATATATTGCTGATGTTTAAACGGGCACAAATATAACTTGTAAGTCTAAATAAATATGGAATTGGAGTTCATTAAATGAAAATAATGCAAATACTTCCTAAGATGAATATCGGCGGAATAGAAAGAGGAGTTATAGATTTAGCCTTGTTTTTTAAAAGAAAAGGCATAATTCATTCGGAAGAAAAAATTGAGAACATTGTAGTTAGCGGAGGAGGAAGATTGGTCCATCAGTTGGAATCAGCAGGTATAAAACATTATAAATTAGATGTATATAAAAAATCACTAACGTCATTACTTCTTATTCCAAAGTTAAGGAAAATAATAAAAGAAGAAAAGATAGATATTGTGCATGCACGAAGCAGGGTTCCTGGTTGGTTAAGTTTTTTTGCTTGTCGAAATACTAATGCTCATTTTATTACAACTGCTCATGGAGTTTATAAAAATAAAATTTTTAGTTCGGTTATGGGATGGGGGAAATATGTTATTTGTCCTTCTAAAGTAGTGGCCCGTCATATGAAAAACAATTTTAGGGTTCCTGATGAGAAAATTATAGTAATAAATCGTTGGGTAGATCTTAATAAATTTAAGTTTACCGATTATAGCGAAAGAAAAGAAAGTAATAATATTGTTAGTATAGGTAGATTATCAGCTTCAAAAGGGTATGAACATTTAATTAAAGCCTTTAAAAAAATAGTTCGCTATAACCCTTACATGAAACTGAAAATCATTGGGTCTGCCGATAAATCAAAACTAAAATATTTTAATTATTTGAAAATGTTGGTAAGACGGTATTCCTTAAATTATAATGTAGAATTTATTGGATTTAAAGAAGATGTCGAAAGCGTTTTAGAAAATGCCCGGATTTTGGTTGCTCCTTCGGTTATTGAAGAGTCTTTTGGTAGGGTTGTAGTAGAAGCTTTTGCTTGCGGTGTTCCGGTTGTTGCCACAAAGGTTGGAGGATATGAGGAAATAATCGAAGATGGCAAAAATGGCCGTTTAGTAGAGCCCGGCAATAGTGAAGAGATAACAGAAAGTATACTTAAACTTTTAAAAAATGATAATTTTGCTAAAGAACTGACAATAGAAGGTAGAAAAAAAGTTGAAACTATGTATACTTTGGATAAATGTCTGGGAGAAACCAAAGATGTTTATAAATTGACATTAGATACGCTAAAAATATTAGTTATTAAGCTGTCTTCATTAGGAGATATAATTTTAGCTATTCCTGCGTTAAAGGAATTGAAAAATCATTTTCCTCAAGCACATATCAGTCTTTTAACTTTAAAAAAATACCATTCAATTATTTTTGATTGTCCATATATAGATGACATTATTACAGTAGAGGATAATTACAAAAAAATTAAAAATATGTTTAATATATCTAAAAATTTTAGGTCAAAGTCTTTTGATTATGTGATAGATTTACAGAATAATCGAGCATCTCATATTATTTCTTTTTTAAGTCTGCCAAGATGTTCTTTTGGTTATAACTTGCGTTGGGGTAATCTGCTTGTAAATAAAATTAAGTATAACCCTATAGATGGACCCCTTGATTCTCAGGAGAAGGTTTTGAATCTTTTAGGTATTAAATTTAAGGAGAAAAAATTATTATTTTGGGAAAGGAAAGGTGGCATTCCATTATCTTTACCAGACGCGGAGCTTATAGGTATAAACATATCCGCGTCTAAAAAATGGCATTCTAAAAATTGGCCTTATAAGAATATCGTTAAATTAATTGATTTGATATATAAGAATTTTCCTGCCTACAAAGTTATTCTTTTGGGAGATAAAGATTCAATAGCAAATGGGGATATTATTGAGAAATCTTTTAGTACTAATGTTTATAACTTGTGTGGAAAAACAACACTTAGAGAATTGCCTCAGGTAATAAAAGAATTAACGGTATTTATTACTCCGGATACGGCAACATTACATCTTTCTTGTGCTTTAAATATATCCACAATAGCTCTCTTTGGGCCAACCGATCCCAGCCGGCATACTGTAGCTTGCGAAAATCTTTATATACTCTGTAAAAAATTAGCTTGTTCGTTTTGTTATAAATCAAAATGTAAATTAGAAGAGGATAGTCCTTGTTTGGTAAATATTTCTCCCCAGCAAGTTTTAAATAAAATTAAGGAGATAGTTTTATAATAAAATCAACAGTTATAAGAAGTACCTCTAAAAGTAAAAAAATCCGAACACTTTAAAGTATGTAAATAAAAAGGCGGTAATCGTGAATGTTTTGATTTTGGCTACACATTTAAATAAAGGTGGAATCTCAAGATATGTTATTAACTTGGCAAAAGGTCTTAACGGATTGGGACATAAAGTTTGGGTCTCTTGTTCAGGAGGAGAGTGGATAGAAGAATTAGTTAGACTAAATATAAAACATCAAATAATTCCTATAAAAACTAAATCTATATTTAGTATAAAGATATTTTTTTCCTTTTTGATTTTACGCAAATTGATTTTAAAGGAAAAAATAGATATAGTTCATTCTAATACTAGAGTGACTCAATATTTAGGTTTTTTACTATATAAAATATTAAACTTACCTTATGTAAGTGCTTTTCACGGGTTTCATCGATTATCCTTTTTTAGGAGAATTTTGAAATTTTCCGGTGTTTTATCGATTGCTGTTAGTGAATCCGTAAAAAAACATTTGGTTAAAGACTTTGGATTTAATGAGAGTAGGGTAAAGGTTGTTTATAACGGTATAGATACTGAAGATTTCTCTAGTCATTTGCTTAAAAAGAATTGTGTAGAATTTAAGGATAGCTCTTTTTTTGTAGGTATCTTAGGGAGGGTTTCTGAGGAAAAAGGACAGTTTTTAGCAGTTGAGGCCATTAAAGAGGTTTCAAAGAAATTTGATAATATATTTCTTTTAATATCAGGCAAAGGTAGATTAAAAGAGGCATTAGAACATTTTATAAAGGAAATAAGTATTGAATCTAAGGTCAAATTTTATGATTTAGACGCGAATGAATTTTTGGAAAAAGTAGATTTACTAATTGTTCCCTCAAAAAAAGAAGGATTCGGGTATTCTATAGTTGAGGCTTTTATAAAAGAAGTTCCTGTTATCGGATTCAATGTAGGCGGTATTTCGGAAATAATAAAAGATAGGCAAAATGGTATTTTATTTTATGAGTATAGTAAGACAGCCCTTTCAAAGGCTATTGAAGAAATTGTAAGTAATCATACTTTAAGACAGAAAATTGTTGCTAATGCTAAAAAAGATATTGATTTTTATTCAATGAAAAGAATGGCTGATGATACTGAAATGGTTTATAAGGAAATAATGAAATGAAGAAAATATCAAGCACATTTATAATTGTTTTCGCGGTAATAGGAGGCTTTTTTCTTTATATAAGTCAAAATCATACAACACCAATTTTTATGTACCATTCTTTGGATAGGAATAATATAGAAAATTGTAGTGCTGTAGAAAAAGATACTTTTTATGAACAAATGCGGCAAATTAAAAAATTTGGATATCGTGTGATTGGTTTAGAGGAATATTGTAAATTTTTAAAAGAAGGAAACCCTGTGCCTAAAAAATCTTTAATTTTAACTTTTGATGATGGGTACAAAGATAATATAGAAGCTATAAAAATATTAGAAGAATTCAATTATCCGGCTACAATTTTTATTATTTATAATAAAATAGGTAACGATGGCTACTTATCAAAAGATGATATATCTTTGTTTTTAAAAAAGACAAAGATAATTATAGGATCTCATACGATAAATCATTTTTATCTGCCTTATTTAAAAGATTTTTATGTAAAAAAAGAAATTTTTGAATCTAAACAGAAGTTATCAAATTTGTTTGAACAAGATATAAATATTATTTCTTATCCTATTGGTGGATTTAATAAAGCTGTCTTGGAAGAAGTTGAGAACTCAGGATATTTATGTGCTTGTTCCACTAACAGGGGGTTTTCTAAATCCATAGACAGATTTTCTTTGAGAAGGATTAAGATAACCGACAGAGATTTAGGGTTAAGATTAAAAGTTAAATTAAGCGGTTTTTATAATGTTTTTAGAAAAGTGAGAAATCCATTTTGAAAAAACAATAGAAATATTTAGAAATAAAAAATACGAAATTAATAGAAATATGTTGTGTTAAATAACTATTTAAAAATGGACATTTATTCTTTCGATTTGATGACGTGAATGTGAATGAGCATATGACGATTCGTGTAAGCGAAACTTATGACACGACCGATAGGGAGTATATGACAATGGACAAGATGAATAGAATTCTTGTTGTAAGTGTTAATTGGCTGGGAGATGCAATTCTTATGACTCCGGCGTTAAAAGCCCTTAAACAACAATTACCTTCTTCTTATATAGGTATAATGTGTGTTAAAAGAGTTAGAGGTGTTTTTGATGATAATCCTTATATTGATAAAGTAATAACCTTTGATGAAAAAACGTTTCACAAAGGTGTTTGGTCTAAAATAAGTTTTATTAAATCATTGAAAAAGAAAAAATTTGATACAGTTTTTTTTGTGCACCGTTCATTTACTAAAGCGTTTGTTTGTTTTTTGGCGGGCATAAAAAACAGAATAGGGTATACGCGTGTAAAAAATGCGTTTATTGTTAATAAAAGAATAACACCGCCGGACACTTCAATAAAACGTCAGGATTATTATTTAAATGTTTTTGAAAAAATGGGTGTTGTCATTGAAGATAGATATCCGGAATTTTTTATATCTAATGAAAAAATTGAAAAAATTTCAATACAATTAAAGCCGATATTGGACAGATATAAATATATTGTAGGCATAAATCCTTCGGCAAATTGGAAACTTAAAAGATGGCCGCAAGATTATTTTGCTCAATTATGTGATCTTTTAATTAAAAATTTAAATTGCGGGATAGTTTTTATAGGTACTGAAAAAGATAATAATATAGTTGAAGGTGTAATGAAACAGATGAAAGAGAAATCTTTAAATTTTTGCGGTAAGACCGATTTAAAAGATTTGGGTGCTCTTATTAAACATATGGATTTATTTGTTTCTAATGATTCAGGGCCGGCACATTTATCCGCATCTTTAGGCATAAAGACTTTAGCTATATTTGGTCCTACTTCAGATAAAATAACATCCCCTATAGGTAAGAGGGTTACAATTTATAGAAAGTCAGTTGATTGTGTTATCCCTTGTTATAAATTGGAGTGTTTGGATAATGTCTGTATGAAACAAATATCGGTTAATGATATTTATTCGCGGGTAGAATGTTTATTAAAAAATGAAAAATAGTATAATAATAAATTTTCCCACAAATATTGGAGATACAGTATTGTCTTTACCTGTTCTCGATCAAATGCGAGCGGCCAATCCCAAATCAAAAATAACTGCAATTGTTTCATCTAGGACTAAAGAATTTCTTAGTCGTAACGATTTCATTGATGAAGTTATTGTTTTTGATAAAAAATGGACACTTAAACAAAAGTTAGCGTTTGGTTTAAATTTAAGAGGCAAATATGATATTGTTGTTGATTTTAAAAATACATTATTGCCTTTAATAATTGGTGCCAAAAAAAGGACCCCTTTTATTAGGAAATCTTTTAAAGAATTGCATGCTAAGGACGTATATTCAAAAGTAGTTAGTAAACTAATAAATTTGAGAAAAAATGTAAAGCAAAGTAATTTTAATTTCACTAATGAGGAGAAGAATAAAATAGACCTTTGGAAGTTAAGATCATCTTTATTTATTTCGGTTACATCACTTTCGTCAAAAAAGAATTACCCGTATAAAAAAATAAAAACTATTGTCCAAGAATTAATTAAAAAGAATTTCCCGATAGTTTTTATTGGCGAGGATAGAGACAAGTCTTATTATAAGGATATTTTAAGTTTTGAGGGAGTAGTTGATTTAGTAGGCAAAACCAACTTTATTGAGGTCATATATTTACTTAAGAATTATGCCCGGTTGCTTTTATGTGTTGATACCGGTATTTTACATTTAGGAAGTTATTTGAATATACCTATGGTTGTAATTTTTGGGTCTACAGAATCTAAAAATTTTGGACCCTGGTCTGATAAATATAAAGTTTTAAAAAGTGATAAGGTGAAACATCCTGATATGGTGAAAGAAGGCTTAGGTTTAAGTAACGAGTCTATGCAGATATCGGAACAAGAAATAATAACAGCCATAGAGAATATATGGTAAAAAATCCTAAGAAAATCTTAATTATTAGAACAGATAGAATCGGGGATGTGGTGTTATCTACTCCGGTAATCCAAAATTTAAGAGAGCATTTTAAATCTGCGCATATCGCATTTATGTGCTTGCCTTATACTAGAGAAATTTTGGAGGGAAATCCTTATTTAGACGAAGTAATTGTTTATGATAAATATGGCATACATAAAAATTTATTTTCTTCAATTAAATTTAGTTTTTATTTAAGAAGAAAAAAGTTTGATTGGGCTATAATATTGCATCCGACAACTCGTGTGAATATGGTTACTTTTTTAGCGGGTATACCTTTTCGAATAGGATGGGATAAAAAAGGAGGATTTTTACTTAGTAAAAAAATTTTTCATAATAAACAAGAAGGCAAAAAACATGAGTTAGATTATACATTAGATGTTTTAAGAGAAATGGATTTATCTATTATTTTTAAAGAGACATATTTTCCTGTAATTCAGAAATCCGAGGAAGTTGTAAAAAATCTTCTCAAATCACAGGGAATTAATGAAAATGATAAATTTATTGTTATTAATCCATCGGCATCCTGTCCTTCTAAAAGATGGCCTCAAAAAAATTTTATAAAGTTAATAGGATTATTGCGGGATAGAATAAATATTAAAATTTTGGTTATTACCTCAAAGGCTGAGAAAGAATTAGCTCAAGAAATAGTTGGGCAAAAAGGAGTTATTGACTTAAGAGGTAAAGTTTCTATCCTTGAATTAGGGGCTTTACTTAAAAGATCAAACCTTTTAATTTCTAATGATTCCGGACCGGTTCATATAGCTGCTAGTTTGAATACTCCTGTAATAGCGATATTTGGCAGGAAAAATCCCGGACTTTCTCCCAAACGGTGGAAACCCTTAGGAGAGAATTCTTTCTATTTCCATAAAGATGCGGGTTGTAAGATATGTCTTGCTCATAATTGCAAAAAACATTTTTTTTGCTTAAATATCATTACTCCTTTAGAAGTAGCTGAGAAAGTTTTTTCTTTGTTATTAAAATAACTTATCTAAGGTAGCTAAAAATTAAAATTGTTTGACAATAATATTTTTTTGTGATATCTTAGCTAAGATTGTAATTGTGATTTAATTCACAAAGTATTTATTAGTGGAGTTAAAGTATAGTTATAAAAAGGAGTGGCTATGGTGAAATCCGGTGGATATATGAAAGATAAAAACAAAGAAGTTTTTTTGGGTGAAGAAAACCGTTCACGGCTTTTGCCGATTTTGCAGAATGTGCAGGATAAAAAAGGGTACATATCTGATGCTGATATGCAGAATATTGCTGATGAACTGGGAATTCATCCCGTAGAGGTTTATTCTGTAGTTACATTTTATTCGTTTTTTAATATTAATAAGAAAGGAAAATATATAATACGGGTAAGCAATTGTATTTCTAATGTGTTGGCTGGAAGTGAAAAGATTGTGAAAGAGTTTGAAAAAAAACTTAAAATTAAAGTAGGAGAAACTACTGAAGATAAAAAGTTCACTTTAGAGAGAACAAGTTGTATAGGGATGTGTGATCAGGCTCCAGCCATTATGGTTGATGATAAACTTATTGGAAAAATAACTCCTCAAATAGTAGGTGAAATCATAAAAGATTTGAAGTAAGCTAAAAAGTAAGGAGAGAATTATATGGAGGCAAAAAGAAAAGGACCGGTAATTTTTAGTGAAATTAAACCGTATGCAGGGTTAAAACAGGCTTTGGAATTAGGAGAATCCGGTGTACTTAAGTTGGTTCAAGATTCTAACTTGAAAGGAAGAGGCGGTGCTGGATTTCCTACAGGGTTAAAATGGAAATTGGCGGCGGAATCGGCAGATAAGGAAAAGTTTGTTGTATGTAATGCTGATGAAGGTGAACCGGGTACATTTAAAGATAGAGTTCTTTTAACCGAATATCCAGTTTTGGTTTTTGAAGGAATGGTTATTGCTGGGTTTGCTATCGGAGCTGAAAAAGGTTTTTTGTACTTAAGAGGTGAATATAAGTCTTTTATCCTGTCTATAGAGAAAGAGCTTGAACGAATGAGGAAAGATGGAGCATTGGGGAAAGATATTTTGGGAAAAAAAGGATTTAATTTTGATATAGAAATTCGTATTGGCGCTGGTGCCTATATTTGCGGTGAAGAGACGGCTTTAATTGAATCTATGGAAGGTCAACGCGGTGAGCCGAGGAATCGTCCGCCGTTTCCTGTTGATACGGGTTATTATCGACATCCTACAACTGTTAATAATGTAGAGACGTTTGCTATAATTACTCATCTTGCGGCGAAAGGTGTTAGTTGGTTTAAGTCAATCGGAACAGAAAAATCAGTTGGTTCTAAATTGTTAAGTATTTCAGGAGATTGTAAGAAATCGGGTGTATATGAAGTGCCTTTTGGGATAACAATAAAACAGATTATTAAAATGTCCGGAGCTGAAAATACTAAAGCTGTGCAAGTTGGCGGTGCTTCAGGAGTATGTGTTTCTAAGAAGGAGTTTAACCGCAGCATTTCTTATGAGGATCTTTCCACTGGAGGGTCTATTATTATTTTTAATGAGGAGAGGAATTTACTTGACGCAGTAAAGAATTTTTTGACTTTTTTTGAAGAAGAATCTTGCGGTCAATGTACTCCCTGCCGGGAAGGAATTCCCGTTCTGATTGAAGCTGTAGATCTGTTACGTAAGGGCGAGTGTACCCAGGAGTATTTAAAAGATTTATTTTCTTTGGGAGAAACGATGCAGCTTGCTTCAAAATGCGGATTAGGTCAGTCATGTCCGAACGCTTTTTTGTCAGTACTAAATAATTTTAAGAAAGAATACAGTTTGTCAAAAGCTAATAAGAAGGAGAAGAAATTCAATGGATAAGATGAAACCATTCGCGAAGGATACTTCCCGAGCGCCTGTGAGCCAGAGGAAACAGACATTTGATGATTCAATTCCGCAGGATCGCAAGGCAATGGTAAAAGCGGTAATTGATGATAAAACAATTGAAGTTCCAAGAGGTACAACTATTTTAGAGGCAGCTAAGTTAGTAAATATTAAGATTCCTACTCTATGTCAGCATGATGACCTTTGTCTTGCCGGTGTATGCAGAGTGTGTATTGTTGAAGTAGAGGGGCAGAGGACATTACAGGCTTCCTGTTCATATCCAATATATAGTCAGGTTAATGTAAAAACTTATTCTCCCAGAGTGCGTCGTGCAAGGCGTAATATAATTCAACTGTTATTAAGAAATCATTATGGGGAGTGTTATTCCTGCGCTAGGAATAATAATTGTGAGCTTCAGTCATTGGCTAAGGAATACAAAGTAATGGAGTATAAGTTTGGGCATATTGAGGCGTCTCGGTACAAGAAAGATTTATCAAGTTATTCTGTTGAAAAGGATATGGATAAATGTATATTGTGCAGGAGGTGTGTACGAACCTGTATTGATCTGCAGGAGGTCGGGGTGCTTGAAGCCGCCCATAGGGGATCGAATACAAAGATTGAAACTTATATGGATAAACCTTTGGAGGAAGTTGTTTGTATTAACTGCGGGCAGTGTATTAATCGTTGTCCGACTGGAGCTTTAAAATCCAAGGATCCTTCAGATGAGGTTTGGGAAGCAATTGACGATTCTTCAAAACATGTAATTATTCAGACTGCTCCCAGTCCTCGGGCGGCAATGGGAGAAGAATTTGGTTTGCCGCCGGGAACGAGTGTAACTAAAAAAATGAATACCGCTTTGAAAAGGTTAGGGTTTGATAAAGTGTTTGATACGAATTTTACCGCGGATTTAACTATTATGGAAGAAGGTACAGAGCTTCTTTTACGGTTAAAAAAAGCGCTTGTTGATAAAGATAAAAATATTGTTTTACCTCAGATTACTTCTTGTTCCCCGGGTTGGGTAAAGTATATTGAACATTTTTATCCTGAAAAACTTGGACATCTATCTACTTGTAAATCGCCACAGCAGATGTTTGGGGCGGTTGCAAAGACGTGGTATGCTGAACGTAATAATATTGATCCTAAAGATATTATTAGTGTTTCTTTGATGCCGTGTTCAGCCAAAAAGTTTGAATGTGAACGTCCGGAGATTAATGATTCAGGATTCAAAGATGTTGATTACGCGTTAACTACAAGGGAACTCGCAGGGATGATTAAAGAATGCGGCATTGATTTACCGAATCTTTCCGACTCCGATTTTGATGACCCTCTTGGTATCGGGTCAGGTGCTGGTTTGGTTTTTGGTGCGACTGGCGGTGTTATGGAAGCGGCAATTCGGACAGCCTATGAAATTGTAACCGGAGAAGAGGTTCCTTTTAAAAATTTAAAGGTAATTCCTGTGCGGGGTGTAGAAGGAATTCGTACCGCGGAAATTCCTATAAAGAAAACAGTTAAACAATGGAATTTTTTGGAAGGCGCGACTTTGAAAGTAATGGTAGGTCATGGAACAGCCAATGCCAAAAAGATAATGGATATGTTATGTCGGGGTGAACTGAACGGGTATCATTTTATTGAAATAATGGCTTGTCCCGGTGGATGCCTTGGCGGCGGCGGCCAGCCTATTCCTACCAATCCTGAAATCAGAGCGGCCAGGGCAAGGGCTATTTATGCCGAGGATGAAGGTTTACCTTTTAGAAAATCTCATGAAAATCCTATTGTAAAACAGATTTATAAGGACTTTTTAAAAGATGGTCCTTGCGGGCATTTAAGCCATAAACTTTTACATACTTCTTATACGCTAAGGGGAAAATGGATAGGAAAGAAAAGGGCGGTGAAGACAAATAATAAATAATTAATTCGCGTTTAGTGTGAATTAATCAAAAATGAGGTGAATATGGGATATGAACCTAAAAAGAATTTAGAAGAGTTTAATAAGTCTATGGTAGATATTAGGAAGACTATTCCTAATGAGTATAATGCTTTTATTCATGAGAAAACAGAAATTATAAAATCCGGCAAGGTTCCAGAAAAAACTAAATGGTTGCTTTTGCTTGTGGCCAGTCTTGCTCAGAAATGTCCAATTTGTGTGTCTCGGGCTGTTCAGCATTGCCTTCAGGCAGGTTGGACAAAAGAGGAAATACTTGAGGCTAGCATGGTTGCGGTTCTAGTTGGTGGGTCGAGTGTAATGACTTATGTGACGCTTGTTGATAAAGCTGTAGAAGAATTCAAATAATAGATTTTTTGTCGGTCAGGAAAAATGCCGGTAAAAGGGTATTTTTTAGTTAATAAATATCCTGAGAAGAGGACATACAAGTCTGAACTCAAGGGAAAAATGAGAAATAAAAATATATATCCTAATGTTACGTTAAAAGTTTAAGGTAAGGTTGGGATTTTGTATTTTGAACTGAAATATGAATAAAAGGTTAGGATTTGTAGGGATTATAATTGAAGATAGGAACCGTTCGGCGAGGTTAGTAAATGCTTTACTTTCTGAATTTAGTGAAATTATTGTGGCTCGTATGGGAGTTCCCTATAAAGAAAATAAATGCAGTGTTATCAGCCTTATTGTGGATACCACAACAGACAGTTTAGGAGCTTTAACCGGTAAATTGGGTAAAATCGAGGGAGTATTGGTGAAATCGATGTTAAACAAACATTGTAGAGATAATTTTTTAGATAAGTAAATAAAATTATGAATATGAGCTATCGGTTGGAAAAAGATTTTTTAGGAGAGGAACAAATACCAGTGGAAGCATATTGGGGGATACATACTAAGAGGGCTCGGAGTAATTTTTTACTAAGCACTTTAAAGATGCCAAAATCATTTATACATGCTTTTGCTAAGGTGAAGAAAGCCGCATGTTTAGCAAATAAAGAACTTGGGTATTTAAAGGAAGATAAAGCTAAAATGATAGAGGCAGCCTGTGATGATGTTATTAATGCGAAATTAGATAATCAATTTTTTCTTGATGCTCTTCAAGGAGGCGCTGGTACTTCAACAAACATGAATCTTAATGAAGTTATTGCTAATCGTGCTCTGGAGTTATCAGGAGAAGAAAAAGGAAGGTATGATCTGATTCATCCTTTGGAGGATGTAAATTTACATCAGTCAACGAATGATACGTATCCCACGGCAGTTAAAATCACGGCAATCTACTCATTGCGCAGATTAAGTGCTGTAATTACCGATATCCAGCAAGTATGTCAGAATAAAGAAAAAGAATTTAGACATATACTAAAAGTAGGCCGGACAGAACTTCAGGAAGCCGTACCGATAACATTAGGAGCCGAATTTTCTTCTTTTGCGGATGCTTTTTCACGTGACCGTTGGAGGACATTTAAATCTGAAGAGAGGCTTCGGATGGTGAATATAGGCGGTACTGCTGTAGGTACCGGGATAACTGCTCCTCGGAGTTATATTTTTTTGGTCATAGAAAAATTGAGGGATATTACCGGTTTAGGGCTTTGCCGGGGAGAGAATATTATTGATATAACAGCAAATGGGGATTGTTTTGTTGAAGTCTCAGGTATAATAAAAGCCCATGCCTCGAATTTTGTAAAAATAGCTAATGATTTAAGGCTTATGAATCTTTTAGGGGAAATTGTTCTTCCTCAAATGCAGACAGGCTCATCTATTATGCCGGGAAAAGTTAATCCGGTAATCTTAGAATCCGTAATCCAAGCCGGGCTTAAAGTGATGGCTAATGATATATTGGTAAGTGAATCTGTATCTCGAAGTAGTTTTCAAATACCGGAATTTATGCCTCTGCTTGCTTTTGCTTTGATTGAATCAATAGAAATTTTAATTAATACTAATATCATGTTTGCTAAGCATATCGCTAAGATTAAAGTTGATAAGAAACAATGTGAATTTTATTTTGATAAAAGTCCCGCGATTGCAACCGCGTTTATTCCTTATATAGGTTATGATAAAACGGCAGAATTGTTAAGGAAATCTAAAGTCTTAGGAAAGAATAACTTGCGTGAGTTTTTTGTAGAGGAATTAGGTTGTGAACTTGTTGATAGAGTATTGCTTGCGCATAATCTTGTTTCCTTGGGGTATGGAGAGAACAATCATGAGAAAAACACCTAAATCTTTGCGTCTACATATTGGATTATTTGGAAGGACTAATGTGGGTAAATCCAGTTTTTTGAATATGATATCCTCGCAAGATGTAGCAATTACCTCATCCTTACCCGGCACCACTACGGATGTGGTTGAGAAAACAATGGAATTCTTGCCTTTAGGTCCGGTAGTATTTTTAGATACGGGAGGATTAGATGATAGCTCAGCGTTATCCAAATTAAGGATAAAGAAAACAAAAAAAATTTTTGATACCTCAGATATTTTTGTGCTTATTATTGAATCAAATGTTTGGGGGCAATATGAAGATTTTGTATTAAATGAATCGGTACAAAGAAAGTTGCCGTGCATTGTTGTTATAAATAAGATAGATATTGTTTATCCCGGAGATGATTTTATACAGGCGATACAAGAAAAAATTAAAAATATCGTATTATGTTCAAGTATTGATAAAATGAATCGGGATAGTTATATGGAAGCTTTAAAAAAAGAGCTTATTGACGTATGTCCTGAAGATTTTTTTCGTCCGCTTCCCTTAGTTGCTGATTTGTTGCCTGCCGGTGGCACAGCTGTTCTTATGATTCCCATTGATTTAGAAGCTCCTAAAGGGAGGCTTATCCTTCCACAGGTACAAGTGTTAAGAGATATTCTAGATAACGATGCGGCGGCTGTGGTTGTCAAGGAACGGGAATATAGGCATATTCTGGATAATTTGAAAAAGCTTCCCGATATTTGTATTTGTGATTCTCAGGTAGTTTTGAAAATGGTTGCTGATACACCAAAAGATGTGAAATGTACAACATTTTCTATTGTTTTTTCCCGTTATAAAGGTGATTTGATTGAAATGGTAAGAGGAGTTGCCGCGATAGAGAGACTTAAAACGGGAGATAAAGTTCTTATAGCTGAAGCTTGTAGTCATCATCCTATAGGGGAGGATATTGGGCGGGTAAAAATTCCTCGTTGGCTGCGTCAGTATACGGGAATGGATTTAGTTATAGATGTGTGTTCGGGGCATGATTACCCTGAAAATTTAAAAGATTATAAATTAATTATACATTGCGGTGGATGTATGATTACTCGCAGGCAGATGTTATTTAGGATTCAGCATGCAAAAAAAGCAGGTGTGTCAATTACTAATTATGGGATATGTATTTCATTTTTACAGGGAGTATTAGAAAGAGTTCTTTCTCCGTTTCCTGCGGCCGGTGATCTTTATAAAAAGGAAATATTAGAAGTACGAAGGAGTTTGAAAAATGACTATGGAGTTGAATAAATTTGATTCTTGGATAAAAGACAGGATTAAAAATGAAGAAATAGTTAAATATCAGGATAAAGGTAAAGATTTTATTCCTGAACAGGAAATTATTTCGAAATTAGAGTTAAATTCAAAAAAAGAGCCTGATCCTTTAAGGATTAAAGATATTCTTTTGAAATCATTGGCAATACAGACTTTAACTCCGGATGAGACTGCTGTTTTACTTAATGTTAGAGATAGCAATATGTTGGAAGAGATGCGGCAAGCAGCTTTAGCGGTGAAGAAAAAAGTATATGATAATCGAATTGTAACTTTTGCCCCGTTGTATCTTAATAACCTTTGCGTTAATAATTGTATGTATTGTGGGTTTCGCAAGGATAACAAAACTATAAAACGCAAGATTCTTTCTTTGGAAGAGGTAAAAAAAGAGGTTGAAGTTTTGGCCGGAAAAATAGGGCATAAACGTTTAATCGTGGTTTACGGGGAAGCTCCGGACACTGATATCGAGTATATTAGAAAGACAATAGAAACTATTTACGGAGTAAAAGTAAAAACAAAGAATGGTTGGGGGCAGATTAGGAGGGTTAACGTGAATGCTCCGGCCTTATCAATCAAAGAGTTAAAGATTTTGCAGGAGGCGGGAATTGGTACTTATCAGGTATTTCAGGAGACATATCATCATGGTACTTATGACAAGGTCCATCCGAAAGGAACTATAAAAAACAATTATCAATGGAGGCTTTATTGTATGCATAGAGCTTTTGAGGCTGGAATTGATGATGTTGGTATTGGTGTTTTATTCGGTTTATATGATTGGAAATTTGAGGTAATGAGTTTGCTGTATCATACCAGGGAGTTAGAACAAAGATTTAATATCGGGCCACATACAATTTCTTTTCCTCGTCTTGAACCGGCTTTTGATTCACCTTTTACTCAAAATTCAAAGTATAAAGTAAGTGATGAAGATTTTAAAAGATTGATAACCGTGATAAGATTAGCAATTCCTTATGCCGGTATGATTATTACGGCGAGAGAAAATGCTCAAATAAAAAAAGAAGCTATTCCTTTGGGATGTACTCAGACTGATGCTTCAACGCGCATAGGCATTGGGGCTTATAGTGAGAGATATGATGAGCAGGAAAAAAAACGTCAGCAGTTTTTATTGGGGGATACGAGAAATCTTGATGAGGTTATAGGTGAACTTTCTCAAATGGGTTTTATTACTTCTTTTTGTACTGCCGGTTATAGGTGCGGAAGAACCGGTAAATATATAATGGAACTTTTAAGGAGCGGTAAAGAAGGAAAATTTTGTAAGTTAAACGCTGTACTTACTTTTAGAGAGTGGATTGATGATTTTGCCGCGGAAGAGACAAAAACGGCAGCTGAAAATATTATAAATAAAGAAATAGAAGAAATTAAAAAGGTAAGCCCTGATATTTTTTCAACGTTTATTGATTACTATGAGAGGATTAAACAGGGAGAAAGAGACCTTTATCTTTAACCCAAATAATGCGTTAGCATTA
>JAGLSE010000075.1 GCA_023135905.1 Candidatus Omnitrophota bacterium | reverse complement strand
GGCAAGCCCTGTCCCTACGATTTCTAATATTGTTGGATCTTTTAAATCAAAAACATCTGTTAAATATTTGCGGTATATTAATAACAAAAACTTGAATGTTTGCGGACAAATATGGCAACGTTCTTTCCATGACCATATTATTCGCAATGATAAATCATTAAATAAAATCAGAAATTATATTGAAACCAATCCCCAAAACTGGGAAAATGATATTGATAATTTAATTAATCTATAACCAAGCAATTCACCTAACCAAACCCGTTGGTTTCAATATTAAAAAACACTACAGTGCCAACTAAAAACATCACAAACTTAATTTCTTTCTCATTTTAAAAAAAATGCTATAATCAATTTTTACAAATAACCATGTCTTTACTATGCGAAATATAGATATACAATTTTGAATAAAAAAATTACTTTAAAATCGGTTAATTATACTTTATTAGGAATAAATATCATTTTGTTAATATTTTTAGTATGTATAATTGTTCCTATTACTGACTGGCATTTTAAAAAAAATATTTTTGGTTTAACTCTTTTTAAAGAGAGCCCCTATCAAACAGGAATTAAATTATTTATTTATAGCCCTTTAATTTTAAATTTATTTATAATAGTATTATTAGCAAAAGAAAAAATAAAAAACAAGAAAATTACGATTTTTTCTAATATAATAACATTTTTATTTATAATATTTTTTTTACTACCTTTAATCTTTTCTTGGTGTGAATATATGGCTCATATTATATCCATAAATAACATATAAAAAATCATTATCCCATTTAAGCAATTTTGAAAATCTTAGAAATCGTCATATTTTTTATTCGACAAAAACCTTAAATCAGTTAAAATGTAATCTAAATAATAGGTAAATTTATATATTAATAATTTAATTATTATAAAAAGAGGAAACTAAAATGAAAACTTCAAATCCAACTTTAAGTTCAAAAACATTTACAAGTATTCAAAAATCAATTGACTCGTCTCAAGCCATGACTATAGAAGGAACAGTTAATAAAACCTTATTTCTGTTAATCCTTTTATTAATGCCTGCTATCTGGACCTGGAAATTATTTTTCACCAAAGGACCGCAAGCCGTTATACCATTTATTTTGGGAGGAGCTATTTGCGGATTTATTGTTGCCTTAGTTACCATTTTTAAAAAACAATGGTCACCGATAACTGCACCACTATATGCCCTTTTAGAAGGTTTATTCATTGGCGGGTTATCTGCTATATTTGAGGCGAAATTTCAAGGAATTGTTATCCAAGCTGTAGCTCTAACCTTTGGAACTTTATTCTGTCTTTTAACGGCTTATAAATCACGCATAATTAAAGTTACAGAAAATTTTAAACTTGGAGTTATATCCGCCACCGGGGGGATTGCCTTATTATATCTCATAACTGTTAGCTTAAGTTTTTTTGGAATACAAATGCCTTACATCCACAATAACGGAACTATCGGAATAGGTTTCAGTATTTTTGTTGTCATAATAGCCGCACTTAATTTAGTTCTTGATTTTGACTTCATTGAAAAAGGCGCTTCATACGGTGCCCCTAAATTTATGGAGTGGTACGGCGCGTTCGGTCTTATAGTAACTCTTGTCTGGCTATACTTAGAAATCCTAAGACTTCTTTCAAAACTAAATAGCCGAAGATAAAATCAATATATCTACCTGACCAAATTCTGCATCTATTGATTAATATCATATCAGACTTATCATAACTTAGAACATACAAGTTTATAAAAAACATTGAATTTCTACATCTAATCCTTATAATGTTAAGGTATTAGCTTCATTTCTTATTATAATTACCTGTTACTTGTCCCGACTTACAGTTTTGTCGAACATGATTACACTAAAAAGGAGTATAAATGATTTTTAATGAAAACCAACAAAAAATAGCTTCAAAAATTGATTCGGATGTTTCTGAATCAAACTGGAAGAATTGGAAATGGCAAACAAAGCATCGTATTACGTCTTTAAATGTTCTAGAATCTCTTTTGGAATTAAAACTTTCCAAAGAAAAGAAATTCCAAATAAAAGAAACTATAAATGAATTCCCATTATCTATCACACCATATTATTTATCCTTAATTGATACTGATGGACTTGAAAACGATCCAATTTTTATGCAATCTATTCCTTCCATTCATGAACTAGACGTTTCAAAGGCAGATATGGCAGACCCATTGCATGAAAATGAAGATAGTCCTATTCCTGGCATAACACATAGATATCCTGATCGTGTTCTATTCTTAGTAAGTAATGTCTGTGCTATGTATTGCCGTCATTGTACTAGGAAACGACACGTAGGAGATATAGATAATATTCCCTCTAAAAAAGAGATCCAGGTTGGAATTGATTATATTCGCAACACCCCTAAAATTAGAGATGTTTTGTTAAGTGGAGGAGACCCTTTTTTACTTTCTACTGATTATCTTGATTGGATATTAACCGAACTTAGAAATATAAATCATGTTGAAGTAATTCGTATTGGAACTAGAACACCTGTTGTTTTACCTTATAGAATAACTAATGAACTCGTGGAAATGTTGAAAAAACATCATCCCTTGTGGATTAATACGCATTTTAATCATCCTCGAGAAATAACCGCATCGTCTAAAGAAGCTCTTGCAAAACTTGCAGATGCCGGAATACCTCTTGGAAACCAATCAGTTCTTCTTTCCGGAATAAACGATTGTCCCAGAATTATGCGCTCTCTTGTCCACAAGCTTGTCGCCAACAGGGTTAGACCTTACTATTTATATCAATGTGATCTTTCTAAAGGATTAAGTCATTTCAGAACCCCTGTTGGTAAAGGTATTGAAATTATAGAAAGTTTAATTGGACATACTAGCGGGTTTTGTGTTCCAACATATGTAATTGATGCTCCTGGCGGCGGCGGCAAGATTCCAATTATGCCAAATTACCTAATTTCATGGTCTACCAATAAAGTAATTCTGAGAAATTATGAAGGAGTAATAACAACTTATAAAGAACCGGATTCTTATGAACAAAACTTTTGTGATAGAAACTGCGATAAATGCGACTTACAACTTTCTTTAGATGATGCAACTGAATATAGGACAGTCGGCATTGAAAAACTGTTGGCAGATTATGATAAAACTATATCACTAATCCCAAAAAACAACGACCGAATAAAAAGACGAAAAAAATGTTAATACAAGACAAAATAGAAGAAATGCCCTGTGGATCTCTAATCCAACATGGTCCTTACAATGACCGTATCTACTTGATAAAACTCGGAAACAACTTTTCCGAAGAAAGTCTCCAAAGGCTTATCAGCTTAGCTAAAACAAATAAATACTCAAAAATATTTGCTAAAATACCAACAAGCGCTGCAAACTTTTTTTTCAATTCCGGATTTTTAAAAGAAGCTGAAATTCCATATTTTTTTTCTGGAAAACAATCTGCTTTATTTATGGGATTATATCTAACTTCCGATCGAATGAAAGAAACAACTATAGATTTAATTAAAAAAAACTTAAAAATTGCCTTAGAAAAAACAAATACCCGTAAAGCATTGCCGTTAAATAATAAATTCTTTTTACGCAAATGCTACAAATCTGATGTTTTCGCAATGGCAAAAATATATAACGAAGTTTTCCCCTCATATCCATTCCCCATAAATGACCCAACATATCTTTTAAAAACTATGCAAACTCATATTGATTATTTTGGTATTGAAACTAATGGTTCTTTAATTGCGATTTCCTCAGCCGAGGTTGACAGAAAAGCCGCTAATGCAGAAATGACAGACTTTGCTACACTACAAAAATGGAGAGGAAACAGTTTTGGACAATATCTACTTGCTCAAATGGAAACTAAAATGAAAAAAAAAGATATCAAAACTTCATATACAATTGCTCGTGCAATGTCCGCAGGAATTAATATTACTTTTAGCAAAGCTGGATACAAATATTGCGGTAAATTAAAGAATAATACAAATATTTCAGGAAAAATAGAAAGCATGAATGTTTGGTATAAATCACTTTAACAATACTATAGAAAACAAACAAAATATGTCCTCTAAGATTATATACTCAACTGAATATGGAAAAATGTGCCCTAATTGTGATAAACCCCTCTCTAAATGTCTCTGTTTGCAAATTAAGAAAGGATTTCAGGATGATGGTATAGTTAGAGTTCGTACCGAAACTAAAGGCCGTAAAGGCAAAGGGGTAACAATAATAACCGGCATTCCTTTCGAACATGATCGACTCCTTAAATTCGCAAAAAAAATCAAACAAAAACTTGGAACAGGCGGAACTGTAAAATCAGGAATAATTGAAATTCAAGGGGAACATCAAGAAAGACTAATCGAAGAACTTAAAAAACAAGGATTTTCTGTGAAAATTTCCGGAGGTTAATATTGCTTTCTTTTTCTTA
>JAGLSE010000074.1 GCA_023135905.1 Candidatus Omnitrophota bacterium | reverse complement strand
GGGAAAAAACTATCCAACAATAATTTTTATTTTAATCGGGCAGCAAAAATAAACATCCACTAATTCTAATGACGAAAATGCCTAATACCAGTAAAAACCATGCTAATACCTAATTTATCACATAAAGCTATAACATCATCATCTTTTATGGATCCTCCGGGCTGAATTATCGCTTTAATACCTTTTTTAGCCGCTGCGGCAATCGAATCTTCTTTAGGGAAGAATCCATCTGAAGCTAAAACTGCTGCATTAATTGTAGAAATAGAATTTTTTAAAGCTATATTCACGGCTCCTACTCTGGAAGACTGCCCTCCGCTAATACCTAAAACAGTGCTATTTTTAGCAATAACTATAGCGTTAGATTTCACAAATTTCACCACTTTCCAAGCAAATACCAAATCTTTTAATTCTCTCTGAGTAGGATTCCTTTTTGTAACTACTTTCAAATTTTTTGGATTTACGGAAAATATATCTCTATCTTGAGTAAGATAACCAAATACAGTAGACTTTATTTCTTCGGGATTAATCACCTGGTTGAAGTCGGCGCTCAAAACCCTTAAATTTTTTTTAGTAGAAAATATTTTTAACGCCTCTTTGGAATATGCCGGTGCAATAATACACTCTTTAAACCCGCTTTTTAATATCTGAGAAGCAGTATCTTTATCTACTTTTTTATTTAAACTAACAATCCCGCCAAAACTGGAAAGCATATCCGCCATATATGCTTTTTTATATGCAAAAGCCAATTTATTACCTACTCCAACCCCGCATATAGAAGAATGTTTAACTATTACCGAAGCCGGTTCATCAAACTCTTTTATCATTAAAAAAGCTGTATCTAAATCAAAAAAATTGTTATATGACAATTCTTTTCCTTGCAATTGTTTAAAGTTTAACCCTTTGTTAGTTACTTTACAAAACAATCCTCCTTTTTGATGGGGATTTTCCCCATAACGCAATGAAGATTTTTTTTCTAAATTCCACGTTATAACATCTCGCCCTATTAAATAATTATATATAGCATTATCATACTCTTTTGTTAAATAAAAAGCTTCTTGTGCTAATAGTTTCAAAGTTTCATCTGACATAAAACCTTTATTTTTCTCTAATTCGGAAATAATTGTTTTATATTTCTGAATACTGCTAACACAAGCAACATTTTTATAATTTTTGCCTGCAGCTCTTAACATTGATGGGCCTCCCACATCTATATATTCAATCATTTCATCTGAACTCAAACCTTCTGATATTTTTTCAATGAACGGATACAAATTAACTACTACCATATCTATAGGCTGAATACCTAACCCTCTAATTTCTTCTAAATGTAAAGGATGTTTTTTATTAGCTAATATACCGCCAAAAATTTTTGGATGCAAAGTTTTAACCCTTCCTGAAAGTATTTCTGGAAATTCGGTAACAGATGCCACTTCCATAACATTCACACCATTTCTTTTCAATAATACTGCTGTTTTACCTGTAGAAATTATCTCCACATTTAACGCGGATATTTTTTTTGCAAAAGGAACTATTCCCTTTTTATCCCAAACGCTAATTAACGCTCTTCTAATTTTAAGCATACTCTGTAACTCCCTTATAATTCATATAATTATCGTTGCCCTCATAACAATTAATCAAACACTAAACTTTATATCTAAAATATCATTTTCTTCAGTTATATAATCGCGGTTATACGTTTTAATAAATCCTTTAGCTTTTGCTTCAGCTAAATTAAAAAAATTATCTAATTCGCTACAGTTAACCACATCGGCTCTTATAAAACCTCTTTTTAAATCACTATGAATTTTTCCCGCGGCTTCTAAAATACTAGACCCTTTTTCCAAACTCCAGGCATGTACTTCCTTTTTTCCCGCAGTAAAAAATAAAATTATTTCTGCTTTTTTTAAAACTTCCTTTATTAAACAATTTAGATCTTCAACATTACTTCTTTCTATAGAAGGTTTATATGTTACTAATTGTAACGTCTTTAATATCAGAGACTCTTCTTCTGTAAAATCTAAATCACACAACAAACTTTCTTCTTCTAATTTTTCTAAAGCTTTATTTAAAACTTGTTTTTCTTTTTCATCTTCAGTCTTTAAAATTCGTTTTTCAATTTTATCTAAATCAATTACTATCAAATCCAATTTTTTTTCAATATCAAATACAATAGCATCGCATTTTTCTAAATCCGTTTCTATAAATTCGACTGAATAGGGAGTGATTTTCTGAGGAGCGAATTTCAAAACTAATTTATCAAACTTATCACATTTATATTTGTATTTACCTGGCTCTATTTTAAGGCCCAAGTTAAATATTTTCATAAAAAATCTCCCTATAGTAAATTATTCTATCTACTAACAAATTTAAAAAAATGTAAACTTAACTATACCGACTTATTCCAATTAAACATGCATTTCTTCTTTTCCTTCCCTTGCTTTAGCCACAATATCTTGGGTAATACGACCAGGAACAACTTCATAATGAGAAAAACTCATTGTATAATTTCCTCTACCCGCAGTAGCTGACCTTAAATCAGATGCATATTTAAACATCTCCGCTAAGGGAACGTTAGCTTTTACTATCTCATTTTTACCTTTTGACTCCATACCTAATACCCTTCCTCTTCTTCCGCTTATATCTCCCGTTATCTGTCCCATAACGTCTGAAGGCGCAACAATTTCCACATTCATAATCGGCTCAAGCAATTGGCTTCCTCCCTGATCAAAAGCTTTTTTTAACGCCATAGATGCCGCAATTTGAAATGCTCTATCTGAAGAATCTACCGGATGATAAGAACCGTCAAAAAGTATTACTTTAATATCCACTATCGGATATCCGGCCAAAAACCCTTCTTTCATAGAATTAATCAGACCTTTTTCTACAGAAGGTATAAAATTACGCGGGATAGCTCCGCCTTTTATTTTATCTACAAATTCAAATTTTTTCCCTCTTTCTAAAGGCTGAACTTCTAACGATACATCCCCGTATTGGCCTTTACCTCCTGATTGTTTTTTATACTTATGAGAAACAGTTACAGATTTACTTAAAGTTTCCAAATAAGGGACTTTCGGTGTACCTAATTCTACCTCCGCATGATATTTTCTCTTCATCCTTTCTATTATTACATGAAGATGAAGTTCTCCCATCCCAGAAATAATATGTTCTTTAGTTTGAGAATCAATAGAAACATTACAGGTACAATCCTCACTAGTTAATCTGTTTAAAGCTGAAGAAATCTTATCTTCGTCCTGCCGGGTTTTTGGTTTAACAGATGCTGAATATGCCGGAGAAGGAAAATTTAATGGACTAAACTCTAAAACTCTTGAAGATGAACAAATTGTATCTTGAGTCTTAGTTTCTTTTAATTTAGAAACAGCAGCAATATCGCCAGCGCAGACTGAATCTTGAGAAATCTGCTGTTTGCCTTGTAACATATAAAGCTGCCCGAATTTTTCCTTTGTTTCCTTATTCGTATTAAAAAATTCACTATGTGATTCAATTTTACCTGAAAAAACCCTAAAAATAGTAAGCTGCCCCACAAAAGGATCAATTATTGTTTTAAAAACTTGAGCAACAAAAGGAGCGTCTACTTTGGCCTCTACTAATATTTCTTCTCCAGACTTATCCTTAGCTTTACGGCTTAAAGATTCTCCTACCGAAGGCATAACCCCTATAATCACCTCAAGTAATTCATCTATACCTTTTTCTTTAATTGCTACCCCTCCAACGACGGGATAAACTAATGAATTAGCAATTTCTTTCTTTAAATTTGGCTTTATTTCCTCATCTTTTATACTGCCTGTTTCCAAAAATTCTTCAAGCAGGTTATCTTCGTTCTCAGCAACGACTTCAATAAGACTATTATATAAAGATACGTCTTTATTCTTATCCTTTAAAATTCTTGTCACATTAGTTCCTTCAACTACCTCTAAACTTACAACTTTCTTTGTTAGACTCTGCTTTATATCATCTAAAGTCTTTTTATAATCTGCATTTTCTTTATCTAATTTATTAACAAAAAAAAGACAAGGTACCTTTTCTTTTCTTAAAAGATCCCAAACTTTTTCCGTACCTACTCCTACCCCTTCAACAGCATCAACCACTATAATAGCAAAATCTACAGCGCTAACCCCTGAAATAACTTCTCCTATAAAATCCAAATATCCCGGAGTATCTACAAACTGCAAATTAAATTCTTTATACTTTGCATTTAATACTGCTAAATTTATAGAACTTTTGCGTTCTTTTTCATCTTCTTCATAATCACAAATAGAACTTTCATCTTGTACACTTCCTAACCTTGTAGTAGCTCCACACTTAAACAAAATTGCTTCAGCGAATGATGTCTTTCCTGACTGAGCATGTCCGCAAATCAAAAAGTTAATTTTTTTGGTTACATCACTGTTCATATGAGTCCTCCTCGTTTGAAAGTAATATTTGAAAAACAATTCCCAAAAACTATACCTTAATTTATCCCGGAATTTCTTAATTATAAGTATTTTGAAAGTGTAATAGGATATCTTTCTTTAGAATTTCGCAGTATAAATTGATTTACATTATATTAGAATTAGAATATTTAGTCAAGATTAAGTAAATTTCTTTGGAATATTATTTTTTTATTCTAACATTTTGTAACCCAATTAGTTACGCATAAATTACACTTAACTTATCCTTAATAAAAAAATAAATAGCCCTTACGAGACTTCTTTAACGGTACTATTAATCGGTAATTATCGTTGCATCTCCAAAACTAAAAAATCTAAAATTATTGTCTTGAGCATATTTATAAGCTTTTCTTATCGCTTTTACTCCATAAAAAGAAGAAATTAAAATTAAATTGCTCGAACGCGGAGTATGAAAGTTAGTAATTATAGAATCTACCATTTTAAATTTATATCCCGGCACGATATAAAGATCTGTTTCTCCGGAATATGGTTTAATTTGAGCAATACCCTCATTATCAATAAAAGCTATACTTTCTAAAGTTCTAATTGCTGTCGTTCCTACAGCAATTACACGTTTTCCTATTTTCTTGGCTAAATTAATGGTCTCCGATGCGGATTCAGAAACATTTATCCATTCGAATCCGATATCATGGTCACGAATATCATCTTTCTTAACTGGCCTAAAAGTAGACAACCCGCAATGAAGAGTTACATAAACAATGTTCACTCCTTTAGCCTTTATTTCGCTAATCAAATTATCTGTAAAATGCAGACCTGCTGTAGGAGCAGCTACCGCTCCATCTTTCTTAGCGTAAACTGTTTGATAATCGTTAAAGTCTGATACTTCTTTCTTTATATACGGTGGAAGAGGTACATCACCAGCATCAAACAAATAATCTTCTAAATCTGGAGGATTAAATTTTAGTATTCTTAATCCTCCAGAAACTTTATCAATTATTTCAGCTGTAAAATTTCCTTTATCAAAAAAAATTATATCATCTACTCTAGCACGTTTCCCTGGTTTTACCAAAGCTTCCCATACACCTTTTTCAATTTTTTTCAAAACCAATACTTCAATTTTTCCTCCACTTTTTTTTCTCCCCTTAATACGGGCTTTAATAACTTTTGTATTATTTAAAACTAAAACGTCTCCTTTCTTTAAAAAACCTAATACATCTTTAAATATTCCTTCTCTAATATTCGTTTTATTTCGTTGAAGTATTAAAAGCCTGCAATTATCCCGGGGGATAACCGGATTTTGAGCAATAAGTTCTGATGGAATTTTATAATCATATTCTGATATATCAAAAATATCGTTTTCCATATTACTTTTCCTTAAATTTTGATTTAATAAACTTATATATTCGAAGAAGACTGGAGTTATTCATCTATCAAAACTAAATAAACCTGTTATTTATTCTTGACTAAGCCCACTATTTAACCCAAATAATGCAGTTAGTATTATTTGACTGGGAGATTGACTCCAAAGATTTCACGGAAAATTTGGCCTGTGCCCGTTAGGGTAAAAACTCGACGTTACCTTAGAAAATGCAAAAATACTATTTTACACATCTCAGTTTTTACATAACTATTTCGTTTGTTATTAATTGCGTATATAGTTTTTTCAAATACATTTTTCAAGTTTAACTAAAGTTTTTAATCTATTGATATCAATGCACCAATTCATGCATTTTCATTATCGGAAGGAATAATGATATAACTATACCTCCAATAACTACACCCATAAAAACTATAATTGCCGGTTCAAGTAAAGAAAGTAGTCCTGAAGTTAAAATATCAACATCTTTATTGTAAAGTTCGGCTATCTTTTCAAGCATACCACCCAAATCTCCACCTTCTTCTCCTACTCCAATCATATTAACCGCCATTAAAGGGAAAAACCCGCTTGAAGCTAAAGTATCCGCTAATTTTTTACCTCCAGCAACATCTTCTTTAGCATCTTTAATTACGTTTTCTAATAAAAAACTCCCTGATGTCTTACCGGCAATCTCTAAAGCATTCAATATAGATACTCCACTTTTAACCAAAATTGCTAATGTTTTAGTAAATCTCGCTAAAACCATTTTACTATAAAGATCTCCCATAACAGGAATTTTTCTTTTAATTTTCTCTCCAACAATTCCCCCATTAGGAGTAGCAAAATATTTTTTAATTCCAAAAATCATTAAACCAATAGCTCCAAAAATATATAAAAAATAACTTCGAAGAAACTCACTAAGATTTATCAACAATTGAGTAGGTAAAGGCAGCTTACCTCCCAAATCCACAAATATCTTTTGAAATCCCGGAATAACAAATGTAAAGATTACTAGCAAAACCATTCCGGCTACACACATTATACCTATCGGATACATCATAGCTGATTTAACTTTTTTTACTAAAGAATTATAACTTTCTATATGGTCAGCTAGTCTTTCCAACATAGAATCCAGGTTACCGCTGAATTCTCCTACATTAACCATATTTATAAACAAGTTAGAAAACACTTTCGGATAGTTTGCAAATGAATCAGCAAGAGAATTCCCGGCTTTAATGCTTTTTTGTATCGAAAAAATTATTTCTTTAAATGACTTTTTTTCTGTCTGTTTCGTTAATATATCTAAACTTTTTACTATAGGTATGCGCGACGATATTAAAGAAGAAAGCTGACGTGTAAACAATTCTAATTCTTTACTATTAATCTGAACGTTATTTGAACCTTTTTTTACCTCAAAAATATCTAAAATATTGAGATGTTCAGACCGAAGCTTCTGTATAACATTCTCTAAAGAATTTGCTTCTATTTTACCTTTAATTTTTTCGCCGGCGAAATTTACCCCAATATAATTAAATAATGCCATCTATATCTCCGTAGTCACCCTTATCAATTCTTCCAATGTGGTCTCCCCTCTCAAACATTTTTCTGCTGCATCATCTCTTAAACTTTTCATTCCGCAATATTTACTCGCATATTCTCGAATTTCAACGGTTGATGCTCTTTTAAGTATCAAACTTCTTATCTTATTATCTAAAGTTAACGCCTCAATAATAGCAACTCTTCCTTTATAACCTGAATTACGACAGTCCGGACAGCCTTTACCTTTATAAAGAATTGTATTTGTTTTACGATAAGACAATGGAATTTCTATAGTGTTAGTTAAATCGATATTATATGATTCTTTACATTTTATACAAATTTTTCTTACTAATCTCTGAGCAGCTATCATATTCAAAGAGAACGAAATCAAAAAAGGCTCAACACCCATATTTAATAATCGAGTTATAGCCGAAGGAGCATCATTAGTATGTAAAGTAGAAAAAACAATATGCCCAGTCAAAGCAGCTTTCATAGCTATATCAACCGTCTCATTATCACGAATTTCACCGACCATAATAACATCAGGACATTGCCTCAATGTAGCCTTTAATATATGCGCAAAACTTAATCCTATACTATGGTTGATAGGTATTTGGCTAACTCCGTTTAAATTATATTCAACAGGATCTTCTATAGTAACAAGACTCCTATTATATGTATTAAGCTTATTAAGTATTGTATACAAAGTAGTTGTCTTACCTGACCCGGTAGGCCCAGTAATAAGTATCATACCCAAAGGTTTCGAAATAGCATTTTCAAAAGCATCAAAAGCATAAGATGAAAAACCTAACTGTTCAATTGTAAGATTTATACTATCTTTATCTAAAAGTCTTAAAACAATTTTTTCTCCAAAGTCTACCGGTAAGATAGAAACTCTTACATCTATATTCTTTTTTTTTGTATTAAAGCTAAATCGTCCATCCTGTGGTATTCTTCGCTGTGTAATATCTAAACGTGACATTATTTTTATCCTGGCAGTAATAGGTTCTTGAAACTTTTTATCTACTATCTTTGATTTATGTAAAATACCATCAACCCTATACCTAACTCGCACATCCTTTTCATAAGGCTCAATATGTATGTCACTTGTCCTTAAAGTTACAGCATCTCCTAATATTTTATTAACAGCACCCACTATTCTCGCATCTTTAGAAAGTTTTGCTATTTCTTCTAAATCAAACTTTTTTGCTTTAAAAGAATCAATTTCTGATACTTCCTCTTTAAGAACAGTCGAAGTATCCTTTTTGTCTTCGTTACCTTTAAGTAAAGAATAATTTTTATTTACAGCCTGAAGAATCTGTTTTGAAAGAGCAATCACCGGAGAAATTTCCATTTGAGTAAGAAAACGAAGGCTATCTATAGCCGAGATATTTAAGGGGTCTTGCATAGCTACTGTCAAAACATCCCCCAAAGAAGCAATAGGTATAACTTGATAAGCCAAAGCTATCCGTTCAGGAATATATTTCAAAACCTCTAGAGGAATATCATATTTAGTTAAATTAATTGGCGGGAAAAAAGATTCCTCGCAAACTAAATAAAAAAATTCAATTAATTTATTTTCTGTATCACTCATATTTAATTATTTTATATAGTAACCCTTAAAACTTCTTCCATTGTAGTATCACCTTTAAGAATTTGCAGTAAAGCTTTATCTCTTAAAGTTTTCATTCCATTAGCTATAGCCACAGATTTTATTTCCATATCCGCAGCTCCCCTATTGAGTAACTCCTTAATATCCGAATCAACCACCAAAATTTCAATTAATCCAATACGGCCTTTGTAACCAATATTATTACAAAATCTACAACCCCCTGCCTTATAATATTTCAAATCTTGTTGAAAAGATATATTAGACAAATTAAATATCTCTTCTATATTATCCGGAATATCGGTTTCTACCTTACAATCCGGACATAATTTTCTTAAAAGAGCCTGAGCAGCTGTAGCCAAACAAGAAGAAGCCATAAGAAAAGGCTCTATACCCATATTAATAAATCTAACTATCGCACCTGTAGCAGTAGTCGCATGTATAGTCGATAAAACTAAATGTCCCGTTAAAGAAGCTTTAACCGCTATATCCGCGGTATCTATATCCCGTATTTCTCCAATCATAATTACATCAGGATCCTGACGTAATATTGAACGTAAAGCAGAAGCAAAAGTCAAGCCTATCTGTTCATTTGCAGCTACCTGGTTAACTCCTGAGATCTGATACTCTACAGGATCTTCAACGGTAACTATATTAATATCTACAGAATCTATATAATTTAATGCGGAATAAAGAGTAGTCGTTTTACCGCTACCGGTGGGGCCACAAACAATAATCATACCATAAGGCTTTCTTAAATTAGCTTTAAGCACCTCTATACTTTGAGTATCAAAGCTTAAAGTATCTAAATCTAATTTTATATTACCTTTATCTAAAACCCGCAAAACCACTTTTTCTCCTAAATTAGTAGCTATAACCGAAACTCTAAAATCTACAGGTTTAGAATTAATCTGCATCCTAAAACGTCCGTCCTGAGGAAAACGGTGTTCTGCAATATCCAGACTAGAAATTACTTTAATGTAACTAACAATTGAGCTGGAATATTTAACTGAACAACTCTCAGCCTCACATAAAAGGCCATCTACTCTAAGCCTAACTCTCATATCCTCTTCCTGTGGTTCAAAAAAAATATCGCTAGCGCCAGATTCTACCGCTACAATTATTAACCTCTTTACAAATTTTTCAGTAAAAGAATCGCCCTCAGAAAACATTTCTTTTTTTTCTTCTTCTTTATTTAGCATCCCTAAAGACACATCCTCTTTATCTATTTTATAATCTTCGTTATTATCCATATTCAAAATTAAATTTTATTTATATACCGAATGAATAACTTCATCTAACTCTTCCCTTGAAGCTACAAACAACCTTATTTCTAACCCTGTAAGTTCACTAATTACCTGCAAAGCTTCTTCATCCAAAGGATTAAACATCGCAATGGTTAAAATATTTTTAACTTTATCCATGGGTAACAACTTATACCGCTTAGCCATTTCTTTAGGCACAATATCCAATATTTCTTTGCTAAATTTATATTTACTTACATTAAGATAAGGATATTGGAACTGTAATGCTAAGGCGTTATGTAAATCATCACTGGTAATAGCACCCGATTCTATAAGAATATCTCCTAACCTTCTTGAAGGATTTTCTTTTTGAATAACTAAAACGTCATTCAATTCTTTTAAACTAATTTTTTTTGATTTAACAAGAATCTTGCCTAATAAAGATATCTTTCGTCTTTCTAATGCCATTATACTCTACCTTTTTAACTTATTATAGACATTTTCAATCAAATTTTTAAATTCCAGAGCATTTTCTTCTTGTTTTAATTTTTCCATAAAGCTTAAGGCTTCCTTTAATTCATTTTTATTAATTATATCAATAATTATTTTTTTCTGTTTAAAAGATAATTTATGATAAATATTTTCTAATGCCTTCGCTAGGTTATCTTTGTTAGTATACGATAATAATTCACAAATATCGTCAAACATAAAAAGTTCAATCATTTTAATTGCAGCTTCTTGAATTTTTTCACTTTCAAGTGTAGAAAAAAAATCTTGGAATTTATTAAAAAATACAAATTTTTCAAAAGGATCACTAAGCTTAGTCAACTCCTGAGCTAAAACCTCAGTTATCTTACCCAGTGAAATGCATAACATATAATAAAACTTACTTTTCAATTCACTATTATTTCTACCTATAATTAAACCTTTTCTTTTTAAATAAAACAAATCTATCGATAACTTTTTAAAATCAATTTTTTCCTCCCAAATACGAACTTCCTCTATTCCTAATATTTTTTCGCAATTTTCTAAACACTTTTTAAGAGAATAAAAAAACTCTATTTTCGATGGTGCATCTTTAATTTCAATTTGATTCAATTTAAGATTACTACTAATAAGACTGATCAATCTTATCGTAAATTCAAAATTTGCCTTTGTTAATACCTTAAGTATACTTGAAATTATCTCTGCTAGACAAACAAAAACTCTGCTCTGCTGGGAAACATTAGAATATACATTTTCAAAAACAGAAATAAATATTTTTTCTATTTTTTCACTTAGCTCACTATCACACTCTTGAACTTTACTCCTCAAAGAAATAAATAATTCTTGAAACTTATTATAATTTTCGGAAACTATGACTTCTTTAATTATAGCAATTATTTGATTGGAAGACATCTCTTCCAAATCACACTCTTCCATTTTTACCATATCTTTCATTTTAGATTCTATAGGTAATTCATCCCATTGCATTTCATTAACAATAAATTTCTCTTCCTCCTTACAATCTAATTTTGCGGATAAATTCTTAATTAAATTATTTTTGACAGTATCAATTGAATAATTATGCGCTTCTTGTAATTTTAAAATTAATTTATTCATACTCCATAAAGATCCTCCCGCAACAAAAGACTCATCTATAATATTTTCTAAATTATTATTTCCTAATGTTTTTACGATCTCCACCATCGCTTCATCTGAAGATTCTGACTTTATTATAAGACGCGTTTTCGTTTTAGCATCAAAACCCTTAAAAACCTCAATCATTTGTTTATTGGCTTTTTCACCAGCAATATCTTCTCTATTTACACTATCCTCTTGAAAAACATTTCTCACTTTTTTCATACCTTGCAAAAGGATATCCAACTTGTCTGAGTTCTTATTTAATTGTTTAGCTTTTTCAGCAGTTTTTAGTATTTCATCAGTAAGAGCTTGCGGGTTTTCATTAAGGACGGAAACTATATTTATATTTTTCAAATCTTTTCCTGATATTTTTCCCAAAATAAAATCAGAGATCATAGCGCTTTCCACCTTATCTTTCATGGGATACCCATCTTTTTTGATATTAGGTGTCATATATATAGCTTTATTCAAAATGATATGTTTCATATTCTCTTTTAAAGCTATATCCTCCCAATTACCTTTATTCAAAAATTCATTAGGATTAGAAACGATAATCTCTATAAACGTGATTATTTCTTGTTTAGAAATATCTTTCAAAAAAATAATTGTTTTAATATCTCTCTCTATCATAAAATTAACAAGCCCGTCAACATCCACATACCTGGACAACCTTGAAGTTATTCGCCGTTTATTGATTACTAATGATTTTTCTACCTCACTAATATCTATTGCCGAATAACTAACAAAAAGTTTATTTAAAAACTCATAGATACTATCAACAACCGTTTTCCTTAGCTTACTTGTTCTTGGATATAATTTAAAATATTTTAAAGCACTTTGAAAAAATTGCAAAAATTTCGAGACAAAATCAATCTTATCTTCTTCTATTTCTTCAATAACTGTCTCAATTTTCTGCTCATTTTTAATTTCTGAAATATCTTTTAAATATTTAACAACATC
>JAGLSE010000073.1 GCA_023135905.1 Candidatus Omnitrophota bacterium | reverse complement strand
TTTATATACATCCATAAGAGCATCCGATGCCTTATTACAAATACCCTTTCTCTGTGAATCAGGTATTTTACTTAAAGTCGCCTCTTGAGAAACTATATTTAAAAAACTAAAACCATCTCCTTCGTCTTTAAGAAATTTAAGTTTTCTTGCTTTATCTAAAATTTCTAAAACATCCCCTTCACTCAAAGACTTCGCTTTACTTAAAACCTCCAGGTTTATATCCTGTCCTATCGCTGCTGACATAAGAATAGTTTCTTTAACCGTGGGTTCAAGAGCTTCAATCCTTTGCATTATTACTTCATTAACAGAAGAAGGTATTGAATCTTTAGTTATATCTTTAACTTTCCAGCTATTATCTTCAAAAAATATTACGGATTTTTCCAGAAGGTACCTCAAAAGTTCCTCTATAAAAAAAGGCTGGCCTTTCGTTATATCATAAACAATCTGACAAAACTTTAAATCGTTTCCTACTCCGGGGAAGATAGTTCCTACCATTTTACCGGTACATTCTTTAGATAAAAACCCAAGATTAATTGTTTTTATTTTTTCGTTAGAAATTATCCTTTTAATAAATTGAGCTATAGCCGACGGATTAAATATTCCCGCGGGTATCAGATCAAGTGTATTTATATAAAAAAACAATTTGCTTTTTTTATTACTTTTTAAAATAAAATTACAAAATTCCAATGATTTTAAATCCGCATAATGAACATTATCAAAAGTTAAAACCAATCCTCCTTTTTGTTGAGCTATTTTTTCCATCAATATAGAAAAGGCTTCAAATATTTCAAGCGAATTTTCAGGTTTATTAGCTAATTGAGAAAAATAATCTTTTAAACACGGAATAAAATAAACTAATATTTTAATTGTTTCCGAATCCATACAATTCAAGATTTCAAATGTTTTCTCCTTATTATGGACGATATTATTCATTAAATACAAATTAAAAGATTTGGTTAAAAGAGAATACTCTTTAAGACTCTCATTTTGAAAAGGAATAAATGATATTTGATCAAACCCAATTTCTTGGGCAATACAAGCTGATTCTTTTAAAAGTCTTGTTTTACCCACGCCTGACTCGCCAAAAACCATAACACCACTAATATCACTCACATCCTGAACTTCCTTTATATTTTTTTTGATAATAGAAATCTCATTTTCTCTCCCTACAAACTCGGAACAGGGAAAAGAATTCATACCGACCTTTAAACTTATTTGACTGGTATTGACCTCTCTATAATAAACAAACTCATTTTTATCTCTTTTTTTAACTAAATATAAAGCTTCATCTGCCCGTTCGATCAAAGATTCTAAATCCTTAGCATCATCAGGAAACAAAGAAAATCCCATACTCACTGTTTGAATAATAATTTTATCTTTAAAATTTATTTTCAAAGCTCTTACCGAGTCTATAATTCGTTTACCAACAGTAGAAGCTGATTTCAAATTTACATCCTCATGTATAATTAAAAATTCATCTCCGCCATATCTTATTAAATAATCATTTTCTCTTAAAGGCAACTTTAAACTTTCAGCAACATCTTTCAAAACTCTATCCCCTCCAAGATGGCCATAAGTATCGTTAATATGCTTAAAATTATCTAAATCCACTATAAATAACGCTACAGAATAATCTTTTTTTTGAGCATTATTCAATATTTCGGGCAGGAAATGAAATAGAAAAGACCTGTTATAGGCTTTTGTTAAATGATCAACATAATTATCAAGAAATGGACTTGATAAATTATAAGAGTTTATTCTGCTGGGTTTTCTTTTGTTATCTTTATTATCCATATTATTAATAATTATAGCTATTTATAAGATAAATTCAAGCCCCTTCATTATCTTTACCATTTTTTAATACCTCTAACAAAATAGATTATATTCTTTTACGGATTAGAAGATTATGAACCATGAGTATTGAATAAGAATCCTAGATTGACCATATTTAAAGTGGAACATATCCTCTATTAACATAAAAATCATACATAAAATTTTAAACGAATAAAATAAAATATTCAAATCAATTACGATAATGATAGACCGGCTCTATCCGTAAAAAAACTTCTTTCCAAAATACTAATGTTAGCCTAGTTTTTATACAAAATCAAAACTATGAAATCTATCATGACGCTGTTGCATAATAGCACCAGCGCCTGATTTCAGCGATTAAAAAATGATTGCACCGATAAAAAAGTTAATGTTTTCAATCTTTGTAATCAGAAATTAATCTGTGTAATCAGGGATTGTCGCGTTTCGCGACAGCCCCATCATATCTATTCAAAAGATGCCGCCGTTCAATCTTTTGGACTTTAAAAAAAGAGCAATCCTAAAATATAAGGTTAGTTATACTGATATCAAAAAGGAAATAACAACAATTTATTCTACCCCTTAAAAGAGTACCCTATCCCATGTATAGTTGTAATATAATTTTTGCCTATTTTTTTACGCAAAGCTCCTATATGAGCATCAACTGTCCTTGTAAGAGCCTCCATCTGATACCCCCAAACTTGTAAAAGCAATTCTTTTCTAGAAACTATATCCCCTTTTTTAAAAACAAGATATCGCAATAATTTAAATTCCATATAAGAAAGTTTTAATTCCTTTCCTTTTTTTCTCGCATAAAGTTTTTTAAAATCTATCTGCAACACATTATCTTCAAAAATTTCAACCGGAATATAGGCTCTCCTTCTCAATACTGCCTGCACCCTGGCCTTCAGCTCTTCTAAACTAAAAGGTTTAGTAATATAATCATCAGCCCCCATTTCTAACCCTTTTATTTTATCCACTACTTGGTGACAAGCAGTAACCATTATTATTGATGAATCAATACCTTTATCCTTCATCATTGCGCATAAATCAAATCCATTGATATCCGGAAGCAAAATATCTAAAAGAATAAGGTCAGGATTAACTCTCCATGCCAAATCCAATCCTTCTTTACCATTGGATGCAGTGGTAACCGCATACTCATGTTCCAATTCATCTTTTAACCCCATACAAATAGAAGGTTCATCTTCGATAATTAAAATTGTATTCATAAATAATCCTTAATGCCTATACGACAAAAATATTTAAAATTTATTCTTCATAGGAAAGACTAATCTAAATAGACTGCCTTTGCCTATTTCACTTTCTAACTCAACCCTGCCATTATGTCTATTAACACTATTCTTAACAATAGCCAACCCTAAACCCGTACCCTTTCCGGTATGATAAAACCGTTCAAATATCTTTTCTTTTTCCTTTTCTTCAATCCCCGGACCTTGATCTGACACTTCAATAAAAACCTCATTTTTACCGCTATTACCTAAATTAACCTTTACTACCCCTCCGGTAGGCGAAAACTTTAAAGCATTATCTAAAAGGTTAATAAACGCCCTCGAAATAGCTTCTTTGTCTAAATACACATCATCAAGATTAACATCAATATTTATTTCTATTTTACAATCAGGCTTTATAACTTTTACAGGATATTCATCTATTATTTTTTTTACTAATTCTGACAAATTTACTAATTCAATTTTACATATTTGTTTTTCTTCTTCTCCTAACTTAGAAAAATCAAGGATATTATCAATTAAATTACTCAAACGACAGGTTTGAGTAAAAATTAAATGGTGATAATCCCTTTGTTTATCAATTTCATACGGGTCCAATTTCAGCAATCTTTCAGTAAGCAATCTAATAGAAGTCAAAGGTGTCTTTAACTCATGAGATACCGTTGATATAAAATCACTTTTCAATTTAGTTATTTCTATCTGTTTTTGCACATCTCTAGTACTTAAATAACTACTGACAACTAAGATTACGAACAAAGAAAAAACTATCATAAAAAAAGAAAAAGCACTTATAGTATTTAGAGAACTAAACCAATTGACCTCTGCTTCAGGTATATTGATTTTATCAATTATTTTATTCACAAAAGAATATTGCTGAACTAAAGCAAATAAGGCCAATAAGCTCAATATAATACTTGAAACAATTACTAAAGACAAATAAAATTCTATCCTCTTTTTATTCAAACAATATTTCATATTTTATACTCGTTTAACTTTAATTTTAAATTTTAGATAGACAGAGTGATATAATGCTAATCTAACATACTAAAAAGTTAATGTAAATATAATATTTCAATTGTAAAAAATTGTAAAAATGTATTTTTGTCCCTTGAATTTTTTTTAAAAAAAGCATACTTATTTTAGGGAGTACAATATGAGTTCTTATCTAAATGCAGAGGGAAATAAATGCTTTTTAA
>JAGLSE010000072.1 GCA_023135905.1 Candidatus Omnitrophota bacterium | reverse complement strand
TAGCAAGCGCCCATACTGGGCACACTAAAAAAAAGACCCGATATTTCTATCGGGCCTTTTCATTGATTTTGGATTTAGAACAAAATTTATACCTTAACTACATTCGTAGCTTGTTGGCCTTTTGGTCCCTCCTTAACTTCACATTGGACTTTTTCACCTTCTTTTAAAGATTTATAGCCTTCACCTTGAATTTCGCTATGATGAACAAAAACATCACTTCCTGAATCAAGTGTTATAAACCCATACCCTTTGCTCTCGTTAAACCATTTTACTTTACCTGTTTCCATTGCTAACTACCTCCTTTTGTGACTATTGTATATACTCTAAATGTAATAAAAAAAATAAACGAAAATACCTTACTTCCCTTTATAATTCATACCGTATACATTATCATATATACATTAACATGATTGCATCAGTATACACATATTATCGGATATGTCAATATTTAAATTTTATTTCTTATTTCTCGAATTGAATCCTAATTATTGTTATCCAAGCAAAAGTTAAAATGTATCATTGCATTTCGAGCATTTCTACAAATGCATAGGTAACCACGTGTAAGCCCATGGCATTTGATAAATTTCTGTTCGTGTTTGGCTCGACGTCCTTCGGGCGAAAACACATTCATCCACGGCTAAAGCTGCAGTATTCTGCTCTTCGGGCTTAATAAAATACTCTTCTTGTCATTATCAGATTTTAATTGACTTGCCTCTAATGCTCCTATTGTTAATAATAAACTTATTAAAATCATAAATTTTTATTAAAATTATTCTATTTTCAAACTTTTGTTTATACTTGATAAATTATTTTTATCATCTTTAACAAAACAATACAATCTGTATATGCCTTTTTCCTGGGGAAGTTTGACTTGGACTTTTGGACCATGCCCTATCACCTCGATCTCAACATATTCGTTAACATAATATTTAAGTTCATTTTCCACAGAAGTACTTAATAAATATTGATAATTATAATTGTTACCATTTAAAGCTGTATCTAAAATTACCTCGACAGTGATAGTCTCTCCTCTCTCAATATTATCAACTTTACTTAAATCAATACTTTTTAATTTTGGAGCTGAATAAGGTGCGAGAATCCCGTTATATTCTTTGAATATTTCCCAATAGGACTGTTTCTTAAATTCTCCTTGATTTATATTCCACCAAGTCATACTTTCCTGGGTAGTATCGCCAAGATGAAACGCGAACCCTCCAATATTTGATTTTCTTAAACTTTTGAGTTGAAGCAATAAATGTCTATAAATAGATGCTTTTTTGTAATCGTCCAGTTCTATTGATTTACCATTTACATCTTTTGGTCTATCCATGGGAAGGAATGGACCAAATTCAGTTATGACATAGGGTTTATCAAATTTCAAATGCTTCCAAGCAGCATGAATTGAACGAATACTACCGTAACAATTTGAACCGATAATATCTAAACTGGGGACATAATCTCTAATATACTTAAAACTCATGTAACTAGTTGCGGCGTATATTACAGGATGATTCGGGTCGATTTTATGAATTTCTTGAATTAATTTTTCGAGAAACTGGCATAATGCGATTTTTTCTTCTTCTGATTTGGTAAAAAGCAATGCTTCATTCCCAACATTCCACATTAATATTGCTGGATGGTCTTTGTATTCTTTTACATAATCAATAGCTTCTTTCCATTTTGACCTTTTATATTCATTATCTCCTATATAGCTAAATCCTTCTTCAGCAGATGCCCAATTAAGCCATATCCCGGCATTTACCATAAGGCCATATTCTGCCGCTTTATCTATATATTCTTTTGTGCCCTGATCTGTACCCCAAGTACGCAGAGAATTTGCTCCCAACTCTTTAGCTAATTTCAAAAAATCTTCATTTTGCTTACCTTTAACTAAACCGCAACCTACACCTTTAATATAAAAAGGAGTCCCATTAACAATCAATGTCCAGTTATCTTGTTCTCCAACTATATTAACAATAGAACCTTTTTTTTGAACTTCTGAGACTATTATTGATTCTTTAGGTTTAGCACAAGAGGTGCAGCAGAATAAACCTAATAAAAGCAAAAATGTCTTATGTCTTATAAAAATTCTTTTCATAAAATTATTTATCCTCCCAAAAAATAAAAGTTATAAAAACTTTTATTGCTTTTGAAACTGTTTTACTCCATAAGTTCTTAACAAATCATTTATATCTGTTGTTTTTAAATCGATATTCCCGGAATCTGCAAAAGGCAATAGATAAATTTTCTTTCCCTGCAATGCTTCAGCAAGTCTTATTTTAACTAGAGTTTCTCCTCCTGAACTATTTAAAGCCTGAACCATCTTTGCTATACCTTTGGCTTCAGCTATCCCTTCAACTTCAATAGCTTTAGCAATCTTTCCCTGCTGTTGATAATAGGCATCTGCCGATATTTTTTCTTGCATAAACTCACCATCAACACCTGCTATCATTTGATTAACTTCACCCTGAGCTTGCTGAACCCGCTGGTTATATTCCTCAACAACAGCCTTAACTTCAGATTTAAACCGTTCTACCATTTGATCGGCCACTTTCTTGTCTTCTATTGCTCTTTGATAGGCTTCCATAAACCTATAATCTTTAGGTAACACACTTTCTATGATAACACCATACGGCTCAAGAAGTTTGTTTAGTACCGCTTTTGCTGCTTCGGCTTTTTCTGTCCTTTTATTCGCGACATAAAAATCTTCTGTTTTTAATTCTCCAAAAAGTTCACGAGTAATATTTCTCGTTAAGGGCCGAACCAATTTTTCCTCTAACTCTTTATTATTTTTACCGACATTCTGTAAGATATTCGCTGCTTTCTCCGGTATAATTCTATAAGCAATGATGACATCCAAAGCTATATCATTACCGTCAATAGTTTTAAAAATCAAATCATCTTTTCCGTGCCTCGCGCCACTAGTCGATGCCGTCATTTCCATATTTTGCAGCTTTGCATCAAATGTATACCAATCATTAATTATTGGCGGGAAAAAATAAGTTGCTCCGGGAGCATAAACTTTTTCAACAACCCCTTTTTTTACGAATGGCGACCATTTAATAATTCGAACACCAACTTCTGTAGATTTTGTCTGGTGTGGAAAATATGTAAAAAAAATGAAGATTATTACAATGACTATTAAAATTGGATTTGAAAATTTTTCATATTTCATATAATTACTCCTTACCTTCCTTTAAACCGAACATTTTAATAGAACTATTTAAATCCAAAGGATTTATCCCGTAAGCTCCGCTTGAAGGAAGCATTATAACGTCCAAACCTTTGTACACATCAGCCATTTTAAGACCAATTAATTTATCTGAACCTTTCTGTTGATAAGCTTCATTAATCAATTCAGTTTTTCTTGCTTCAGCTAAACTTAATAACAGGTTACCCTCGGCTTTTTTAGTTCTGACATAAAGATCTTTTTCAGCTTTCTTTGTAATTATATAAGCTTTACCTTCTTCAAGCTTAATTTTAATATTTGCTTCACCCTCTTGCTTAACTTTCTTAACTAAAGCCTCTTCAGTTGAGGATCTAGCTTTGGCTTGATTTGTAAAAACTAACTGATCTTTGAGTTTTTTTTCTTCGATATTCTTCTGAAGTTCATCACTATACTTAAAATAACGAACTAATACATTTTCTACTACAATTCCTTTAGGATTTAACTCAATATTCAACAATTCTTTGGCATACATAGCTTTTTTGGACCTAACAGGACTATTGTAAAATTCTTCAGTGGTCATTTCTCCCAGTGATTCTTTAAGTTTTGGTTCGACTTTAGGCATAATCCCGTTGTCTTCATATAACTTGCCAGGACCAACAGTACTTATCAGCTTGTAAGGATCAGATATACGATATAAAATGCTAACATCTACATCAACAAAAAAACCGTCAGATGTCTGGATATGAGCCGCTTTTTGTTTCCTCGCATTAAGAGACGCGGTTTCAGCATAATTCGTTAATTCAAATACCTGTATATCCTTAGGGAACCGATGCATTAGCTGTACTCCAAAAGGTATAACAAAATGTAATCCTGTATTATAGACTTTTTCCTGTAACCCTGTTTTAAAACCAATATTTACCTGTTTTATTCCATATTGATTTGGGCGGATATAAACAAAACAATTCGATAAAATCAAATAGATAATAAATAAGGGCACCAATATCGGCAAAAATTTTGGCAGATTTGCTGTTGTTTTCCCAATTATTTTTTCGGGAGTAATATTTTCCCAATCCATAATTAACCTCCTTATATAAACTAATAACTTATAAATAAATACTATTTTTATCCACTAATTTACATTATTTTTTTTCTTCTTTTTTATTATAACAGATAGCTTGATTTTAAAAAGTTTATTTATTAAGTTTATTTCCGACGATAAATAAAGGTTGTGTGAAGTATGATTTCACATTTTAATTTTACTACCACAGAGAACATAACATTAATTCATCACGTAATTATAAAAAAAAGAAAATCAAACAAATGATTAAAAAGTTTTAATTCATATTGTTAGTATGTCCTTTTTTTTATGTATCAAACCTTTCCATAGGCTGATCACAACAAACAAGCTCGCCGCCTCCAACTTTTATTACAGACACCTCATTTCCGCAGATATTGCAGTAAAATCTTTCTCCAATAGTTTTAACTGCCATAAAATACCTCCTTTTTTTATCAAATTATTTTCAATAATAATTATTTAATAAATGAGACTTAGATTTTTCGGAGAAAAATCTGTAGTCGAATTAATCCTGATCGAGTAAAACGAGTCGA
>JAGLSE010000071.1 GCA_023135905.1 Candidatus Omnitrophota bacterium | reverse complement strand
AGCTTGCTGCGGGGTAGTTGATTTTTTATCTATCTTCAACAAATACAAAACTTTTTGTTAAACCCGAATAATACATTTAGCATTATTTGCCCGGAGGGTCGACTCCAAAATTTCTACGGGATAATTTGGAGTCGAGATTACCTTAGAAAAATGCAAAGGTACTATTTTGTACATTACAGTTTTTACATAATTATTTCTTTTGGTATTCATTGTATATATATTTTTTTATCAATTGTATTTTTCGGGTTAAAAATATTTGCCTCACCAAAAAAAAATCATTCAAAATCTCTCCCCATTGAAAAAGGGGGGAATCTCTTGTTATTTCATTCATGTTGCTTTTGACAATACCTTCTTTAAAAGCCTAAAACCACTCAGTAGTCATAAACCCTTTCATCTCATTTCTGCCAAACTTTCTATGTTTTATGCATTATATTCCTTAATATTTATAAATTTCAAGGAAGATTTCCCGTCATCATCATATAAACACCAGAAAAAATAAAAACCAAAGCAGATATAAACAATAATCCACAAACTATATGACCAAAAATTTTTAATCTTTTAGACTCAACTTTATCAATACAACATAATATAAAAAATTTTATTGCCAACAATACTGGAACAGGAATTAATAAGAATATCCCTAAAGATCTTATACCGCACATACAGCACCTCCTTTTTTCTATATAAAATTAATACCCTATTTTTAATTTTATGCTTATTATTATATTTCAATTTTTTATATACACCATAGCTTAATTCCCTTAAATTCTGACTATCATCCACCTAAGCTTAAATTTAAATCAAAACTACAAATCTTTACCCAAAAGACTTAATGGCGCTGTTTCATAATAGTAACAGCGCCTGATTTCAACGATTAAAAAATGATTACACCGATGAAAAAGTTCTTGAAGATTTCTACTAATTTTAATAAATGAAAAACAATTAATCATTGATGATTGACTGTTTGACAACACTGACATCATCATAGTCATTATAAAGTAAAAATTACTTGACAATCAAATACTTTATAAAACATTATTCTTAAATACATCTTATAACTCCAGTTTTAATTTAAGACGATTCATTTGGTCAATTAATTGTTTCCTAATGCTTTTACAGTTTACATCAAGATATTTCAATGCTTTTAGATAATTTTTATAAGCTTCTTTATAATCATTTATATTTTTATAAGCATCGGCTAAATTCTCATAAGTTACGGCTCTAGAAGGGTTAAGTCTTATAGTTTTTTTGAAATATTTTATTGCTTCCAAATGAAGCCCCAACTTATTTAGAAGCCATCCCTTATTATGATATATAGTAGCAAAATCAGGTTCAACTTCTATACCTTTATTCAAATAGTAAAAAACCTTATCTATAATACCTAATTCTACCATACATAAAGCTCTATCATTATAAGAAGCACCATCATAGGGATCATACCAGATTGCTTTATCGAAATGTTTTATAGCTTTAACAAAATTTTCATTTAGAAACTCTATCTGACCTTTAAAATATTCTTTTTCACATAAAAAACTATTCACTTTAGATATATTTAAACCTTTAGAAGCTAAATTTATAGCATTCTCTACCGTACCATAGGTAATCTCATCATCCAATTTTTGTCGTAAATCCAATAACTCTTTTCGCATTTATATTTAATAGGATGTTAATAAATTCTCGATTTATTTCAAAAAAATTTTTCATTAATAAAACTTATTCGAGAAACCATCAAATTATTAAATTACATTTAACAATGGTTTTAAATAAAGCAAGTTCTAGAATAAATCCATTACCGTAGGTACATAAAATTATTAGTTAAAATTGTAAGATGTTTGAATTTTTTCTAATTCGTCGGTTACCATCTTATTATCAATTATGACTTTCTTGGGCATTTTTTGTATCCTTCCTGCACGAACAATAGCTAAAGCGATATCATCAGATATTTTCGAAGCAGCTGTAGAATACTTATCCATCCCCCAATAAATAAAAGTAATAACTTCGGATAATTGGCTAAATTTTTCTACTATCTCCTCATGGACTATATCACCCAATTCAGGATGTAATAATGAAGATATCATTTTTAAGGCGATGCCATCTTCATAACCAATTATTTTTAATGAGGTATAAATTTTTTTCATTTTATATCGAAAAAAAATATACTTTATAATACTTTTAGGACTAAATATTATACAATACAAAACAAACATTAAAAATATACAAAATAAAAATTTCAGAATTAAACTATTTATCATAAAATATTACCTAGTTAGTATAAGTTGTTATTAAATATTTTTAACATAATAACTACGTCTAATCAAGATGAGTGTATTTCTTAAATCTTATTTGAAATTTTAATTACATTGTATATTAAAATTTAAAGATACCTTTTAAGACTGTTGCAAAATGCAACAATTCCTTGATATAAAATAAATTCTAAAAAATAGGATATTTTTCAGAAAAATCAGGATAGTTACATTATAGAAAAGACGCTATTAAACTGTTTCATATAAAAAGTTATAACTTTAAACCCAATATATGCGGCCACTATTAAATATATAAAAATAGGAAATATCTTTATAAATAATTGTGTTATTAATTCGCTTTGTTTTTCATTAAAAATGGCTATCCTACCTAACATTGCACCTATATCCCCACTTTTATTAGTGGTCGCAATCATGCTAATGGTTTTTCCGGGAAACAATTTACTTTTTTCAAAAGCGTCTTGTAAATTGCCCCCTCTAGTAAGGCTAGTTAAACATTTACCTAATCTTTTTTTTATTGCCCAATTATCACAGGAATTGGTAGAAACTTCCCAACCTTGAACTATAGTTACACCGGATTCACATAAACATTGTAGTGTTCTTATAAATTTAGTTGCATGAATATTGCGTATGAATCTACCTAAAAAAGGTATAAATAAAATCAAACAATCATTTATAGGCTTAAAATATGTAGAAAATATTTTTATCAATAAAACAAATATAAAAATTAAAGCATAAATTGGAATAAATATTTTAATAACATCGCTAAAATACCCACTAACGCCTCCTTGAAGTATATTAGCTAGGGGAATTAAAAAAATAGCTAAATTAAATAAAATAATCGGATAAATTAATCCTGTTATTAATTGTCTCTTAGTATCATACTCTTTTTCCAAATAATTTACTATTCGATCAAGTACGTTATTGAGATTACCCCCTACTTCACCGGCACGGATAATTTGACTATGCCATTTTGGGAAAAAAGAAAACTGACCTAAAGCTTCACTCAATGGATTACCTCTCTCAATTATCTTTTTTATCTCTTTAGCCATATTACGCAATTTCATGCTAGGCAAGTGCTTTGATAAAATATCTATTGATTCCAAAACGGTAATTTTTGATTCAATCAAAGAAAATAATTCTTGATAAAAAATTCTCAATCTATTTAATTTAGATGAAATCATTCCCCCCCCCCTATATATTTTTAAATGAATAACGTTAATATGTTCTATTTAAATCTTTACAATAGAAATAAAATAACACAGTATTGACAAGTTAATTTATTCTTTGTATTCTGAGTAAGTTTAAATTGCTAAATTCCATTTTCCATCTTTTTATTTTAACACAAAAATCTATAATTATAATAATATAATTTTGACCGGCAGGGTTAGGATTACCAACATTAATACATTGATTTTAGAATTAAAGATACTATAAAGACACCAAAATCATTTTCCCCCTAAACATATTCCCAAATATGTGGTGAGTTACGCTTTATATGACTATTAGGGCTTATCTTTACATTTAATCATTTAATCAAATGCTATGTGATATATTAAAATGAAAGGTCGCTGTCCCCTTTATGCCTTCCTTTATGCCTTACCATTTACGCCTCCTTTTTATGACGTAAATAGTATGTTTTATTCCATTATAAATCGGAAGTTTTAATTGTCGACCGGCAATTATAATTGTCGCACAACAGAAAAGTGAGGATTGAAACTCTTTCGTGTGGTACATTTTTCGTGCGGTTTTTTGGTACATTTTTAAACGCTGATTGACAATAGCAATTAATTCAAAAAATTACTATAACATTTTGTAACAGGCCCCGATTATTTTAACATATTCCGGTTCAACAAGGTTAAAAAAAATCTATAACTTATACAATTAAGACTTTGTGACTTTTAAAAGGATGAATGTTTTTATTTGGATTTTAAACCATATAACTTTTACTGCGGATTAATCTTATACTACGGAAATATATCTTCAAAAAAACAGATATTTAGAATCAAGATATAAAAAACCTTATGATTTCTACCTATTATTTTTTAAATATACTATTAAAACTTATCAACTTTCTTGCAAATCAATAGCTCATAAGAATTAATATTCTTTTTATTTATACCGGGGAAATAATTTTCAACATTTATTTTATCATTAAAATTCATAATAAACTTTTTATTAGCTGCGCTATACATGAACCATTCATTTTTATTATTAACCCAACGCATCAAAGCTATAAATTTCCTATTTTTTTTAAAACTTTTTTTTAAAGGACATTTTAATCTCAATTCCATAATTATTTATACTCCCATTAATAAACAACAAAGATATCTAAATGCCTAAATTTTAATATAAATCCAAAGATGATTACACCTTAGTAAGTATCATTTCATATTCATTATCCACATCTTTCTTCATATCAGGAAAAACCCTGGATATATTTTGGCAGTCAAAAAGATTCATTATAAACATATCGTTATCTGTATTATACATGGCCCATTGTTGATTTGATTCAACCCATCGCATTACTGCGTTAATCTTTTTTATTCTACAAACACTTTCCATAATTATTCACTCCTAACAATTACAAACAATAAACTACAATTAATACTTTTATTATAAACTTATTAATAAAATAAATACAATTTTCTTCAACCCTTCAATTAATTGTATACATCATAATTCATTCACTATAGGTAATTTTTTATATTTAATTGAAAGCAATTTACATACCAAATAAATCAGTTTAGCCATAACTCTATATACAGTATGATATTTTAAAATATTTTTTTAGAATACATAAATTTTATAAAATTTTATTTAAAATTTATTGTAAAAACTGTTTACATTCAATTGAAGATTATATGATATGTATTCATAACATATTTGTCATTAGTAGTTTGTACTAAATGTAAAAACACATTACAAAACCATCAATTTTAACAACTAAGTTTTGGTACAATTTAAATACTACAATTATATAAAAAATAAAGGCAAGAATGTACCCACTCTTACCTATTTCTTTAAACTAAATCTACGCAGAAATCACAATGGTTTATTTAGTCTTTTTCTTTTAAAACCAATTCCTGCAAAACCCAACAACCCGCTTCCTAACAAAATCATTGTTGCCGGCTCAGGGTTTATATTAGAATTATCATCAAGACGGGAAACAATACTAATTTTATAATCCTCTACTTCACCATAAAACAATGGATCCGTTGGTCCAAAATTATCGCCATCTGTGGTAATCCGAACTCTTAACCAAGTATCTCCCACCATAGCTAAAGTTGGATCAATAAATAAATCATCTGTAAAATTATAAGTACCGGAAAACGTAAATACTCCAGAAAATATCAATTCTTTATCATCCAACCAATCGCCATCCTGATTCCAATCAAGCCAGGTTTTAACATAAGCAGTTTGCTCGCCTGAACTGCTTAAAGAATAATTCATAGAAACTGTTTCACCGATTACAAATTTATCAGCAAAACTTAAACCATCATCTAAACCTATGGAATATTGGCTATTTGGATGACTCTCTGATGAAGTATTAGTTTGAGAATTCCCTAACCAAACAAGACTTTGATCATCATGTATAGTATCTAAATATATAGCAGGAGCATTACCAAAATCAGTTCCTGAATGAGCAGCAACTGAACTTGAAGAAGTAGAAGAACCTCCTCCTTGGCTAAAACCACCAAAACTTCCAAAAAGTGCTAAAAGTGCTAATAATGTTGAAAAAATATTCATAATTATCCCTTTTTTTAAAATTTTAATAAACTTTTTCTTAAATTCCTTTTGTTAACAGATTATAAGCAATATTGATGCCATTCGTTTTTTAATTATTTTTTTTACATAACATCTCTTTTATGAGTTATTTATAAATTTTATTTAAATAACTTCAATTAATCAAAAACACACAAATGTCCATAATTATAAACATTTTAAAAATATTAAAACCAAAAATCATACAAGTCTTTATTCAAAAATAATTATTTAAATAAAAATACTATACTATTTTTGGATTTTTTAAAAATTAAAATTAAATAAATTTCTTGCTAAATTCTTGTATTTATTTAATAAAATTCTAAATAAATATAAATTTTGAGGATATATTGAGTTGTTTTTAAAATATAAAAAATGCACAGCATTTTATATTTTATCAAACATCTATCTTTTTATTGGGATTTAAAAAAAATATATTAAATAATGAACTACCCCGCGACAAGCTACGGGGTATCGAAGGGTTTCCCTAAATAACTTTTCCGCGGTAAACTGCGGGGAATTAAACCCAAGATCCTTCGACTCGTTTTACTCGC
>JAGLSE010000070.1 GCA_023135905.1 Candidatus Omnitrophota bacterium | reverse complement strand
ATCAATTCGACTACAGATTTTTCTCTGAAAAATCTAAGTCTCATTGATTAAAATATAAAATTATTGTTCTCAAATATTACCTTTGCTTTTTCTATTCAAGATGTCTCTTTCATTCATGGTTAAACTTTTCATACCATGTTTCGATATTTTGTCTAAAACATCATCTACCTTTATATTAAGATCCTTCTCTTTTAGCTCTCGTCTTCGAATATTCTTATCTATCCATTTAGTATTAATTTTTTTAAATTTAAAACCCAATAAATGCCTTTTGATTTTTTCATTTTTTAAATACATATAACCAAACAATGCTCCACCTAAATGAGCAACATAAGCTATCCCATTATTTACGGATGATACTGCCGCCAATAAATTTATAACCGTTAATATAACCACAGCATGCTTACATTTCATTGGAAAAATTAAAACTATTATAATATTTTCTGGAAACATCATCGCATAAGCGACCAATATCCCAAATAATGCCCCTGAGGCACCAACAATAGGAATAGATGAATTAAATGAAACTATAAAACTGAATATGGCTGCGCCAAATCCCGTAAAAAAATAATAAAATAAAAAATTTTTTCTACCCCATGCTGCTTCTATTTCCGGTCCAAAAAACCATAACATTAACATATTTAAAACAAGATGTAACAAACCCGCATGTAAAAACATATAGGTAAATGCCTGCCAAACCATAAATTTAGAAAGGAATAAACTAGGCACAAATCCAAAAACTGAAAACCAAGGTATTGATTTAAATATATTTGTAATTCCAAATACACAAATATTTAGAATAATCAATTGTTTAACAGTTCTTGACATCTGAAACTTCAAATTTGAATTTGAATATGAATATGAATCTTTCCATTTATAATTCGCCATATAATCCCTACCTTTAAAGTATCTATTCTTTCACTTTATATTTAAAACTGTGTATTCATAATAAATATGTGCGCTATTTAATTAAACTTTCATCAAACACTTCCGCAGTATATATATAAATTTGACACTTACCTTTTTTCCATGCATCAGTATCCATACCTGCTTTCTGACCACAAAGACTATTCATAAATTCTTCTTTTGTCCATCCGGTTTCAATCGCAACTTGAGGAAGGTAAACTCCTGATCTAAAATGATCTTTTACTAAAACTCCATGTTTTCCTAGAATTATTTTATCCGCATTATCTATTTTTTCCAATGAAGATAATACTGATATTTCTATATCTATACCCTTTAACTCTTCCAAAGTCACTGATGAAAACCTAGGGTCTTGAGTGGCTGAAGCAATAGCCATATCAATAACTCCTAAATATAAAGGCTGTCTACCAATAATATTGCCAATACACCCCCTTAATTGTCCATTCTTATGCAAAGTAACAAAAACCCCCATAACTTTCTCTAATTCTGTATCATCAATCTCTGTCTTTAAAATTTTTTTGGTTTTTAAGTGGTAACTTATTGTATCTCTAGCTATTTTAAGAAGTTTAGTTTTTTGTTCGACCGTTACAAGATCATCCATCTTTAATTCTCCCTTTATACTTTTTATATCTTCCTTAACAAAAGCAGCACTCAAATAACCTACAACTCTATTATAGTCTCCGGAAATCTTAGACGAATTAGAAACATCTAAAATATAGCTTTTGTTTGCACCTAATTTTTTAGCAGCAATCATTGTTGCTACAACTGCGCCAGTACCACACATTTTATTTTGTCTATAACTTTTAGAATGCAATTCTTCCGGATGCATCTTAAGTATTCGATCCGACGTTATTTTATCTGATTGTTCTGCTTCGGCAGCAGAAAGATAATGACTCATATCAGTACTTGCTACTAAAAGATAGTCTTTTCTATTTTTAAGTAATTCATAAAGAGCATCTCCCAATATTCGCGAGTTTTCAAAACTTTGGTTGCCTATCGCTAACAATATAACCTTTGGATCTTTCATAGCATATTGGATAAATGGTAAAATAAGTTCAACTGAATTTTCTTTATCAAAAACTGATGAATCAGAGAAAAATTTTTCATTCATAGATAAAATCTTATTAGTCAACTCCTTATCTGTCAACAGAATACCTAACGGAGTTTTTACACCTTTTTCATCAAAAACAGCAATACCATCATATTCTTTTTTATGACTGAATCCTATAACTACAACTAGATTAATTTTTTTGTTTTTTACTGCTTTGAAACCATAAGCAGCCACTTCTCCAGAATAAATCATTCCAGCATGAGGAGAAATAATCCCTATAATTTCACCTTTAATCTCAGTTGGGGTTGCCTCAATAAAATAATCGTCTAACTGTTTTTTCAGCTTATCCGGATTTGAAGAATACCATGTACCTGCCAAGTCAACATTTTTAATATCTTGACAGTAAACATTATTTAAAAAAATAAAAAGAAAAATTAAAGTACTTAAAAATTTAGACATTAAACACTACCTTATTTTAAATTCATTCAAAAACAATAGCTTCTCCCGACTTAATATCTTCAAATTTAACATGCTTTAAAGAAAATTTAACTTCATCTTTATTACAAGCTTTAGATATTTTTTTACCGTGCTTTTCAATTTTAAATAACGTACATCTCTTACCTTTAGCAATCAGACCAGATGCCCCCTCTTTTATCTCGCCATGTTTAACTTGCCCAAAAACCATAACCCCTGTGCTGCCCAAATTGTAACATTGATAAACATAAAAATTCCCTTTAATAATTTTCTCCTTATTTAATTTATCCTCTTAAATGCTAGTTCTAAAATAACTTGAATTAACTTATTATAAGTAATACCAGCACGTTCAGCTGATTGGCCTAATTCATCTTCTATATCTAGGGATGGATTAGCATTTGACTCTATTATAAAAATTTTAGAATCAAGATTTACCCTTATATCAAAACGCGCGTAACTATGCATATCAAGAGCTCTATATGCCCGTTTACAAATTTCACTAATTCTCTCAATTAAACCATTAGATAATCTTCCGGCATATACATTTTTAATCCCCCATTTATTTCTATAATCCAAATCCCACTTTGCCTTATAGGTTGCAATTCTAGGTTCATCCTCAGGTAATTCACCAAATTTCATCTCTCTAAAAGACAAAACACTAATTTTTTTATTCCCAAGAACACTTACATATAATTCTCTGCCGTCAATATATTCCTCTACTATAGCATCTCTATTCATATTATTATGAATAAATTTGACCCTCTCAACCAATGAATCATAACAATCCACAATAGATGCTTGAGATATACCTCTAGAAGCTTCTTCTCTGAGAGGCTTTACGATAAGGGGTGTTTTCAATCGCTTAGGCAGCCATACACGATGGCTCCTATAAAAAGTATGAAAACAAGGCACCTTAATCTTATGAAAATTTAATATTTGCTTATTCAAAGCCTTATTTCCGCAAATAACAATACTGGTAAGCGAAGCTCCTGTATATGGAACACCTAATAATTCTAAAACTCCTACCACATTTTTATCCAAATGAGTTTTCTTATTAAACACTTCAACTAAATTAAATATTACATCAGGTTTATTTTCTTTGACTTCTTGGAAAAGAAGGTTGATATCGTCATATAGTCCTAATAAATTCACTTTATGCCCGTTTGCAACCAAAGCCTTTAATACAAATTTTTCAGTAGCCCAATTAATATCTTTAAATTCTTCTTCAAAACTATAGCCTCTTTTTACTGAATAAGGGCTGTCAAAAATTAAAAGAACTTTTAATTTTTTCATTTATTAATTATTTTTCTAAATCTTCCAGTATATATATAATTCATAACTAATGCCGTAATATAAACCGATATTTCTAGAACTACCAACACTTCAGATTGTACAGCTACTAATTTAAGGAGCTTGCACCTTTGTTCTATTATTTCTAAAAGGTTATCTATAATATATTTCTTTTCTCCTGTCCATTTTGCAACATTTATTAACATATCTCTTTTATTCTTTTTTATTATCTGATAAACAATAATTAAATTTTTATTTTCTACGGATTTATAAACTCTATTTTTTTTATATTCTAGATCGTCTAACTCTTTAAACATTTTCTTTAAATTCTGATCATGAAAATCAGGAAAATCCTCAGCATAATAATGTTTTTTTTTATTATAAAAACTTTTAAGCGTCTTTTTTATATCAGAAGCTACCCAGTATTTTTCCCCATTTTTTACTATCGGCTCCTTAGTTTTTATTTCATCCATTAAGGTATCAACATAATTAAGCTTATTAATTGCTTTCCACCCTTTATATTTTTCTCTCCAATCCAATTTATTATTTAGCCATACCGCAAAAGTTTCAGCAAAATCCTCATCCGGATGATACTGGGCATAATAATCCTCCAAATGTCTTACAAAATTTTTACTATAAGGCCGAAACCTGTATGTATCAGCATATTCCTTAGACATTTTACCAAAGAGATTCTGCCACTTTTTTCTCCTATACAATTTATATGCGTAATTTAATGCATGCCCAGTTTCATGCCTAAGAAGCATCATACACCAGCTATGAGTACTTCCTTCCACTTCCAACATCATCTTTTTCTCTAACTTGATAAGTGCAGGATGAGCTAAAAAAAATGGTATTCCGACAACAGGCTCTCCATCTGGAGTTAACCATTCATCGGCTAAATAACAAATAGGTCTAAAATTTAATCCCTTTTCATCAATTTCGGAATATAACTCTTGGATACAACTCTCTAACCAAGTACCTTGAATTTTTATAGATAAATCACAAATTCTAGTATTTAAAAGTTCTTCTTCAGATAAACAATTTAAATCAATTTTTTTGTTTTTCATTGTTCAATTAATTATTTTAAATTCACTAATTTAAAACAATCAAAATAAAATTCGTTTACACCAAAAATTCTGGGCTCAAACTGAAAACTCATTAATGGAAAATCTAAAATCTCATTTTTTTCTGCTATATCCGGCTGCCAATCACTTCTTGGAAAAAACTCAATTATAGGGCATATAATTTCTTTCCAACCCGAAAAATCATCATCAATTAAAAACCTCCAGATTTCTCCACCCTTATCTTTAAGATCCAAGGCTATAACCCCATTAGAATTACTTCCATACATCTGCACACTAACAGAATTATATTTAGACCACTCTACATCTTTTGGATGAACTTGCCACTTAGCAGCGCCTTTAACATCCAAATTATACCCTCTTGATACCCACATGTAGCCTGTGGGCTTTAAATTATATTCTATTTTCAAAGATTGGTCACCACAAACTTTTTTATCTCTATCGGCAAAAACTTGTACTGAAGAACCTTCCGCGGAACCAAAATCAACAGTTTCTTTATTCAATTCGCCTTCAAAGCTATCCAATAAAACCTCTTTAGGACTTTGAGAACACCCAACTAAAAATAATACAATTAGACTTAATGGAAAATAACCTAATTTTTTCATACCAAATTCCTCCTTAATTTCTTTTTATAAATATTCATATATAGCTAAATTATAACATAAACTTATATTTCTAAAAATACAAAGTTCTCGTATTTCAATAAGTAAAGCACTTGCTTATCTGCGCCCAATAATTAAAAATTATATATATTTAGGAAGCACGCCCCGCCCCTAAATTTTTATTATATTTATCCTCAATATTTTTTCTTTTTCTTGTAAAATCTTTATTACGGAAAAGTAAAATCTATGTCTGCAGGCTCAATACTATTTTTTCAGGCGAACAGCCATTCGCCTCTACGATATTTCCCAACAAATTACGCGAACTTAGTAATCACATTTTTATTAATTTCGTTTTACTACAGCAAAACATATTTCTTTTTTCTTTCATTTACAGTTTATTTTCCTTCTGCATAGCAAAACTTATTTTAAATCACAAAATGGAACATATCAAAAAAAATCGCTATCCTTTTTATTATCAACAAAAGCAGCTAGAGCATTTTTATCTTTCTTAGAAATCTGAAAAAAAGAAATACCGAGTTGATACTCATCACGCTCTAAAAGAACATTATGACGAACTTCACCTAAGACATCCATAGATTTCGATCTATCTTCTCCATTTGCATTTAAATCAATCAATGTAAATTTAATCAAAACAAAAGTAAAGGCAGGTATCTTATATTTCGTTAAAACAGCCATTCCCGTATCACTCAAATTAAGCATTAAAGCGTTAAGTTCTTTACCTCCTACACGCATAAATAACTCAATAGGTCTATCTACTTTGTAAGTAACAATAAACTCTGCTTTTACTCTTTTAGATCTTCTCCTATCATCGAATCCATTTTCATTTTGCATATTCTTTAAATATCCCAAAAAATAATTCTCTCCGCCATTAACCATCAAATTTATATTTAATATTCCAACATTTTTAGTTTAACGCTTCTATAATTATAAAACAAGCGGAATCCCATCCTAATCATCCAAAACCCAAAGGGTTTCATCCAATCGTCCTAATCCTAATTAACAAATTACCTCTTCTTTTCCATCCTGAATCCTTCATCCTGTATCTTAATTCTTGCTTCTTTCGTCCAAGAGAAACGATTCGTCCTTCGTTTTCTCTCTCTTTATTCTTTCTCTATAACTCCACCACCGAGTAATATATCTTTATAATAAAAAGCGGCTATTTGTCCCGGGCTGAGTTTATCTGTTTTTTCATCAAGAGTAACTAACACTCTATCCCCCATAAATTGCAAACCGCATCCGATTAAAAATGAATTATATCTTATACGAACTTTTATATTCTTATATTTTTTAGGAGGTAGAAACCAATTTAATCCATTTACATAAAATTTATTCCTTAATAAGCTATCTTTTTCTCCTACAATTATTGAATTAGTATCACTATCAATATTAGTAACATAAAGCGGAGTTTTCCAAGATACACCTAATCCTCCTCTCTGACCATAAGTATAATTATAGATTCCTTTATGTTTACCTAAAACATTACCATCAATATACTTTATTTCACCAGAATACTTAGAATAATCATAAACATTTTCTTCTATAAATTTAGAATAATTTTTATCTTTTACAAAACATACATCCTGACTTTCTTTTCGTATCATAAACATAATTCTTTTATTTTTAGCTATTTCTTTAACCTGTGTTTTATTATAGTCACTAAGTGGAAATATTAAATATTTTAAGACTTCAGGTTTTATTAATGAAAGAAAATATTCTTGAGATTTTATATTATCTTTATTGGCCTTAAGATAATTAATATCACCATCCGTTATTAAACTGACATAATGTCCTGTTGCTAACTTATCTATTCCTAACGATTTTATTTTTTCTAAAAATATACCAAATTTTACTAAACGATTGCAATAAACACAAGGATTAGGTGTAAATCCTTTAAGATAGCTCTCAATAAAATAATTTATAATTTTTTTCTTAAACATATCCCCAACATCTAACACATAATGAGGGATCTTTAGTTCATGACATAACCTCTGAGCTTGATATAGGCTATCTAAATCACAGCAACGATTTTTATCAGTGTAAAATTTCAAAGTAAACCCAACAACATCCCATCCTTTTTTCTTCAAAAGATAAGCGGCTACACAAGAATCTACTCCCCCACTCATTCCAACAGCAATTTTATTGTTCATAAATAATTTAATTATCCATAATATAGGCGCTTACGTTATTCTGAAACAATGCCTTTATTATTATTTTGTTTGAGAATTATTCTTGTGGTAATCTTCTACTGCGGATTTCAAACCTTCTTCAGCTAATAAGGAACAATGCATTTTTAATGGCGGTAGACCATCTAATTTATCCGCGACATCTTTATTTGATATAGTTAAAGCATCATCCAGGGTTCTACCTTTTGCCATTTCGGTTAAGGCTGAAGAAGTTGCTATTGCCGCTACACAACCAAAAGTTTCAAATGTGCAATCAGTAATAACATTGCCCTCAATTTTTACATATATAAACATAACATCCCCACACACAGCATTACCGACTTTACCTACACCATTGGGATTTTCCATCTTGCCCATATTTCGCGGATTACGAAAATAATCTAAAACTTTATCAGTATAAACACTAGACATAACTAACCATTCTTTCCAAAGCAAGTTTTGCTTTTTCCATAATTTCTAGATTCAATTCTACAACATATTGGCCCTTAGCTAAGGCATTATATACGTCTTCCAATTTAGTTTTTTTCATATTTAAACAGGTCCTAGCACTACCTAAGGAATAAAAATATTTCTCGGGATTTTCCTTTTTGAGTCGATAAATCAAGCCTTCTTCTGTACCTATTACAAATTTCTTAGATGTTGAATCTTTGACTCTTTTTAACATACCCGCAGTAGAAAGAACAAAATCCGATTTTTCTAAAACGTCATGAGGACATTCAGGATGAGTAATGACCTCAGCAGTTGGATGGAATTTTCTCACTAACATTAAATCGTCAATCGAGAATTGCTCATGAACCAAACAATATCCTTGCCATAAAATTATTTCTTTTTCAGGAACATTCTTCTGAACCCACCAACCAAGATTTTTATCAGGTACAAATATAATTTTCTTCACCGGAACATTCCTAACCACATTTATAGCATTCGCGGAAGTGCAGCAAACATCACTTAAAGCCTTTATTTCCGCGGAACTATTAACATAACTCACGACCCAAGCATCTGGATGATTTCCTTTAAGCTCTATTAAATCCTCAACATTAATCATATCCGCTAACGGACACCCAGCCTCCATAACCGGCAACAAAACTTTCTTTTTAGGTGAAAGTATTTTCGCTGTTTCAGCCATAAACTTAACCCCACAAAAAACTATTGTATTCTCTTTCAAATCTTTAGATATTTTTGATAATTCTAAAGAATCTCCAAGATAATCAGCAATATTCTGTATTTCTGGTATCTGATAATTATGAGCCAATAAAACCGCATTCTGTTCTTTTCTTAACTCTAATATTTTACTTTTTAAATCTTGCATATCTACTTCCATATTTAACCGTATTTTTTTTGCCAAAAAGGCGATATCTTCCTTAATTTTTCTATTATTAAAGGTAATACCTCTAATACCCTATCTATATCCCGCATAGTATTAAATTTTCCTAAACTAAACCTTAAAGATCCATGAGACAACTCATGAGGAATCCCCATTGATAAGAGTACATGTGATGGCTCTAATGAACCAGAAGTACAAGCCGAACCGCTTGATGTACAAATCCCTTCAAAATCCAAATTTATCAAAATACTTTCTCCTTCTATATATTTAAAACAAATGTTTAAAGTATTATATAACCTTTTATCGTGATGTCCATTGACTTTTATATCAGGAATTTTTTGTTTTATCCCCTCCTCTAATTTATCTCTCAATAACCTAATCTTTTTTTCTTGTTCTTTTAATTCTTCTTTAGATATCCGACAAGCTTCTCCAAACCCAACGATACCAGGAACATTTTCTGTACCTGCTCTCATATTTCTTTCTTGGCCTCCTCCATGATGAAGCGGAATCAATTTGACACCTTTTTTAACATATAAAGCGCCTACTCCTTTAGGACCATAAATTTTATGTGATGAAATAGAAAGCAAATCAACATTTAAATCCTTAACAGATATATCAATCTTACCCAAAGCCTGAACCGCGTCAGTATGAAAAATAATTCCATTTTTATTACAAATTTTACTTATATTCTTAATCGGCTGAATTGATCCAACTTCATTGTTAGCATACATAATACTTACAAGAACTGTATCATTCCTAATACTCTCTTCCAATTGGTTTAAATCAATTATTCCATATTTATCTACATCTAAATATGTTATTTCAAAACCTATTTTTTTTAAAAACTCGCAAGATTTTAATACAGCATGATGCTCAATCTTTGAAGTTATAATATGATTACCTTTATCTTGATAAAAAAAAGCTCTCCCTTTTATAGCAAAATTATCAGCTTCTGTCCCTCCTGAAGTAAAAATTACTTCTTCTGGATCAGCAGAAATTAAATCAGCTACATAAGATCTAGCATTTTCAATAGCACGTTTTGATTCTTGAGCAAACCGATAAACAGATGAAGGATTACTATAAAAATCTTTTAAATAAGGTGTCATTTTTTCTAATACTAGCTTATCTATGGGTGTTGTCGCGTTATAATCTAAATAAATCATTTATTTTTCCTATTTATCAAAGTAGCTAAAGTCCTTTTCTCAAAAACTGCTTGAACTTTATCATAAACCTCTTCCAATAAATCTTTCACAATACAATCTTCATAACGCCGACAATCAGAAAGTCCTTTAACACACCCTAGCACTTTACTCGTACGTTCAAGAATATCAATTAATTCCGATAAAGGAAGGTCTGAAGCTTCACGATTAAGCGTAAAACCCCCACCAGGTCCTCTTGAACTTTTAACGATACCTGCTTTATCTAAAGGAATTATAAGCTTCCGTAGATAGGACAAAGAAATATTCTCTTCCCCAGCTATTGTTTTTAGTTTTCGCGGGATTTTTTCTCCTAATGCAAGATTTATTAATAGTCTTAAACTATATCTAAGATTGGTTGTAAAATTAATCATAGTACACCTTTTAAGTGCACTATTATCAGTCTTAAATCAAAGGTTGTCAAATGCTTTTATATATTTTTTTCTCCAGATAAAAACTTTATCTTTTGGTTTAGCGAATGATGAAAGCTTAACCCCTCCAACATCTCCGCGGCTTAAGATATTTACAAATGCGTGATTTATTTGAATATCTTTAGCAATAGTAAAAAAAGCTGGTGTTTTTTTTCCTATACATAACACTGTATCACCTTTTTTTAACTCGCCATTTCTAATTCTGATTTCAGCAACTCCTATCTTTTTATAAAATTTTACAACCTCACCAAGAAAAATCTTTTCATAACTGTTTTCTAATTTTCTACTTATAGCTTTTTCCTGTATACCAAAATAAAAACCATCAGAAAACCCTCTATTATATACAGAATATAACTGTTCTTTTAACTCTTGTTTTAATTCCTCATTAAAATTACCATTAAAATAGCTATCTATAGCTTTTCTATATACAGAAGTAACAACCCTTGTATATTCTTGAGAACGATTTCTTCCTTCTATCTTAAATGCCGATATTCCGGATTCAATTAACTTATCAATAAACTCTATACTACATAAATCTTTAGGACTCAAAACATAATCCTCCCCTAAAATATATTCAGATTCTTGATCTTTATCCATGATAACAAATTCTCTTCTGCAAGGTTGCAGACATTCACCTCTATTAGCTGATTTCAAAAATGTATACTCAGACAAAAGACATCTTCCTGAAAGACTAATGCACATTGCTCCATGAATAAAAGCCTCTACTTCACAATCAATATCTTGACTATTAATTTGAGAAATTATATGTTTTATATCCCCAAGTTCGCACTCTCGAGCTAAAACGATACGTTTAACTCCAAGAGAATTATACTCTTTTACAGACAAAAAATTTGACACACTGGCCTGAGTTGATAAATGAATTTTTAATCCTATTTTTTTTGCTAAATGAAAAATGCCCATATCCCAAAGGATTACCGCATCAACTTCCCATTTTTTAGCTTCTTCTAAAATATTTGTGATTTTATCTACTTCCTGATTATAAGCAATTACATTTAACGCCAGATATCCCTTTTTATGCTTATTATGCAAAGTATGCATAACTTTTTTTATCTCAAAAATATCAAAATTTGAAGCTAAATTGCGCATATTAATACCCTTAACTCCAAAATAAATACTGTCTGCTCCTGATTCTATAGCACTATACAAAGCACTCCAATTACCTGCCGGAGAAACTAATTCTGGTTTTTTAATATTCGTATTCCCCATAATATTTCTTTTTATATAAAATAGTCAATCTGAAGGAATTAAAACATCTTTTTGCAGTTAGAGTAAACCTTTAATCAACAGTTTCCCATCAACTCGCTAATCTCTCAAACCTATTAGGAAAATATTGTATTTCGCGATAGTCCCATTAACTTCTAAAAAGTTAATACCCTTAAACCATATTTTCCAAACAAAAAATATATTTTTTGTAATTATACTACCTAGAATCAATGACTAATCTTAAGAATCTTATAACTTAATTTACCGGCAGGCACCTCAACCTCAATTATATCATTTTTTTTATGACCAAGAAGAGATTGTCCAACCGGAGAAGTTACCGAAATCAAACCTTCTAAAGCGTTCGCTTCATCCTGGCTTACAAGTTTGTATTCAATCTCTTCTTCTGTATCTAAATCAAAAATTGTTAACTTTGCGCCTATATATGCTTTATTTTTATTTATTTTACTATCATCAAGGATTTCGACTCTACTTAATTTATCCTCCAGTTCTCTAATTTTTCGTTCATTTTGAGATATTGCATCTTTAGCAGCATGGTATTCAGCATTTTCTTTTAAATCTCCAAGCGATCGAGCATGTTCTAAAGCCTCTGTTATTTCTTTTCTCTTTACATTTTTTAAAAACTCCAATTCATCAGCTAATTTTTCATATCCCTGATTTGTTAAATAAATCCTTTCCATATTACCTCCATAATTGATTTACTAATCTCAAACTGATTTTTGTATTATTTTAAATATAAATATGTTTATTTTACACAACAAATAAACTTTTACTAGAAAAATTCGAATCACTCGTAAAATTAACGCCTAATCGTCTTAATCCGGACTGATCCCCAGATGTTGTTATATGCGTAGTATGAACTTCACACCCTTGTAACTCTTTCAATTTATCCATAGCTAATTGGGCTGCCGGATTCGTCGTTGCACTAATACTCATAGCTATTAAAGCTTCTTCTAAATCTAAACTTATAGCTTTTGACCCTGAAATTATTCTTTTTAAATTAGCTATAGATTCTATTATGCTTGGTGACAGTAAATGTATTTTGTCCGGAATACCGGCAATTTCTTTTATCGCATTAAAAATTAGGCTGGACGTGGCATGCATTAAAGAAGAATTTTTGCCGGTAATAATTGTGCCATCCTTTAATTCTATAGCTGCTCCGCAATAAACACCTTCATTGCCCTTCTCATTCTTCATAGCTTCTTGACTAGCACCCCATGCCGGTTCAACTACCTTTCTTTCACTAATTTTTATATTAAGTTCTTCCATTATAAGTTCTGCTCTTTCAACCGTTCCTTTATCAACCAATCCTATGACGTACTCACAACTATATCTAAAAAATCTCCTGATTATTTCTTGTCTGGCGGCTTCTTTTACCACATCATCATCTATAATTCCAAAACCGGCTCTATTAACTCCCATATCTGTAGGCGATTTATATACAGACTCAGAATCAGTTATTTTTTCTAAAATTCTTTTAACCAAAGGAAAAGCTTCTACATCCCTATTATAATTAATTGAAAGTTTTTGATATGCTTCTAAATGATACGGATCTATTAAGTTAAAATCTCTAATATCAGCCGTAGCAGATTCATATGCTACATTTACCGGATGTTTAAGAGGTATACTCCAGATAGGAAATGTTTCAAATTTAGCATATCCTGCTTTTATTCCTCTCTTATATTCATGGTAAAGCTGAGAAAGACATGTAGCTAATTTGCCGCTTCCAGGACCAGGCCCTGTAACAACCACCAAAGGATTTTCTGTTTTAATATACTGATTAGCACCATACCCATCATCACTAACAATAGCCTCAACATCTGTGGGATAGCCTTTAGTAAAGCTGTGCGTAAAAACTTTTATATCTCTACGCTCAAGTTTATTTTTAAAAATTTTTGCTGCCGGTTGATTATCAAATCTGGTTATTACAACTGCGGCAATATTGATTCCCCACTCACGCAAATCATCTATCAATTTAAAAGCATCAACATCATAAGTAATTCCAAAATCAGCTCTTACTTTTCTTCTTTCGATATCTCCGGCATAAATACATAAAATCAAATCAGCTTTATCCTTTAATTGCTGCAAAAGCTTCATTTTAACATTTGGGTCAAATCCCGGCAAAACTCTTGACGCATGATAATCAAAGATTATTTTACCTCCAAATTCAAGATATAATTTATTATTAAACATTTCAACTCTTTTTAAAATAGCTTGTGTTTGCTCCTCTATGTATTTTTCATTATCAAAACCAATTTTTTTTACCATTGTATCTCCTTAAATTAATACAATCTAACCTTAATTGTTAATTCAATAAAAAAAGGCACCCTATCCCTTTATGGACAAAACGCCTTTATTTTATACATAAACATCCATTCTTTATTAAATAAACTATCTATATCTCAAATAAAACAATCCAAAATAACATTTATTGATAAAATATCACTCAACGGGTAAACTGTGTAAGATGTACCCACCAATCATTTAAATTCATATTTTTTGCTGTATTCCAAAGTCTTTTTGCACTGTTAGTAATTAGAAAATCAGGAGCTTTTTCCATAAACTTTACTGCCTCAGGATATCCGTGTTCACTATAATCCTTTGCCTGCAGTAAACATTCAAGGATATCCGCGTCTCTGGCAATTCGGCTCTCTTGGCTTTCTTGGATGTTATAATCTTTACGAACCTCACTCAATTCTTTATTAATACTATCAGGCAGAAATTCGATTTGATCCTCAAATGATTTTTTTTCCCCCTCAGTTATATTAAAATACCTTTGCGCCATTTTATGCAAATCAGTAATTCTGGCTTCATGAATATCATTAAATAATGTCATTAACAATATTTTGTAAGGGGCTACATTTTCCATTGAGGCTAAGACATACCCTATCACAGCGCATCTAAAACAATGGTCTGCAACGGATTCAGCATCTTTTATCCCTAACACTGACCAACCAGAACGGGGCACACGTTTCAACATACCGGCTTCGGATATAAAATTCAATAAACTTTTTGTATCTAAATTTTCTTTTATGTCATCCATATTATCCTCATTGTTATTTAATACTACAAGAAAACTACAATTAATTCAAATAAAACGTTTTCATAACAATTAATAATTCTATATTGCGCCTATCCTTACTATATTTTATTTTTTTATATTTAATCCCGCATTTTTCTTTTTACAATTAATTTCGTAAACGCAGCAAGCACATTTTTATTACTTTCGTTCCGCGATAGTGGAACATATCCTTTTCCTTTCTTTTACTTCTTTCTCTTATAATATTTTTATTACGGCCGCAGGCAAACGACGCTACTACGTCTTTTATCCTTTATTTTTTTTACAATAATATGACATTCTGCGTTAGCAGAATTTATGACGCGAACGAAGCGAGCATATGACATTTCCCCTAATTCACTATTTTTTTTACGTCCTTGGTTATCTGACTTCTGTAATCCCGCCTTCTAACCTCTAGCTTCTGACCTCTGTTTCCTAAAGCCTTCATCTTGTCTCTTACCGGATGAAGTTTATCTCCTGAATATTGCACATTGAAATTTTTTAACCACATCTTTGAAATTTTCTTATATACATGAAACGATATTTTTTTTGAAAAGTCCCATCTTATCAGGCCAAAGTCATCTACTCCTGAATAAAAATGTTCTTTATTATCTCTAAAAAAAGCCCAAAATATTTTATCTACATCCTCTAACTTTACTATTTCTTGATAAACATCTCTTAAAAAAACAGATTGCTTATAATCAGAAGGACTTGATCCTAACCACCAACTATTACTTCCCTTAGAAAAAGTTGAAACACCAGGGCAGCCAATTTCTGTAAACCATATTTTTTTATCTACATCTCCATAGCTTACCATAAGCTTTTTTATATTTTTATACAATATTTTTATCTGTTTCATATAATTATTTGCTAACGGATCAACAAATGGATGTATGTTTACTATATCAAAATAATCTCTTCCTATTTCTCTATACAAATTCTTTAAAGAGAAATATCCCCTGACTGTTAAACCGCCCAAAACAACTTTAGCCGAAGGATCAACTTCTTTAATAGCTATATATGTTGTTTTTAACAACTGACCGTACCTTTTCATACCATCTTGCGGCTGCCAATAAGTTTCGCTATCTGGTTCATTCCATATCTCCCAGTATTTTACTTTATTTTTATATCTTGTAACAACTTTTTTTGAATAATTAGCAAAATCTTTATCGTTGGTAGGAGGCATATTCCATTTTTTAGAAGCCCACTCCGAAGAATAACCTAAAATAGCTAAGATACGAATATTATTCTGGGATAAAAGATTCACTATAAAATCATATCTATCAAAATTAAATTTACCTTTTCTAGGTTCAATATCATTCCAATAAAAATCCATCCTAACCATTGAGCATCCAGCTTCTTTTAAAGCCTTTACAGTCATTCTTAATTCTTCGTTACTATATTTATATTTATTCCAAGGATGATTCCAGGATAAGAATGCGTGCATACCAAAAGGATTATAACCAATTTCTCTCCAATCATATGGAGAAGGATCAATATCATTTTCGATTCCATCATTATCTATATCAGGATCTAATTCATTTCTTAAACCATCGCCGTCTATATTAAAATCGTTAACATTTTTAACATTATCATTATCAAAATCAAGTTCTAAAATAGCGTTTAATTCTTTTTTATCTGGAACAAGATGTAAATTCCTTTTGTTCCAAATCTCATTATCCGCCCAAACATTCTCAATTAAAATAAAACAAATTAATATTACAAAAAAAAATTTACTATAACCCATATGCCTCCTCTAACATTTCTAATGAAAAAACTAATTACATCCAAAAGATATCTCTTACTTTTAAAAAACAATTATAACAGCTGTCTGATTGTTTTTCAAATTTTGGCAGGATTAATTACCTATTAAAACTGTTTTAAACCTTAAAACTATTAGACTTAAATTCTAAAAAATAAAATAACTTCATTTACTCACAATCTCCTACGATTGGATAAATAGTTATTTAAGGTATTATTGTTTTATATCAAATGAAAGAATTATCGCTTCCGCAATATCTCTCATTAAAACTCGTTTATCCATACTAGTTTTTCTAATTAAATTATATGCTTGATCTTCAGTTAATTTCTGTTCTTTCATTAATATACCTTTAGCTTTCTCAACTTTTTTCCGTGTTTCCAATTCCTCCCGAACTACTTTAGTTTTTACTATAAGCTCAGTATTTTCAATTGTTACTGCCGCCTGATTAGCAACTGTAGTTAAAAGGTCTATATCGCTCTTAGTGAATTTATAGTCTACACTAGTATAACAATTAATAACTCCGATAACCTTTTTTTTAACCATCATAGGAACACTCAACATAGAAACAAAACCTTCTTTTTTTGCAAGCTCTTTCTCTTTATAAATTTCATTTTTCAAAACATTAGAAATTACTAACGGTTTTTTCTCTTTTGCCACTAAACCAACTATTCCTTCACCAATTTTAATATTTCTTTCTTTTAAGTATTCTTTACTCAAAGATTGAGTAGCTCTTATTTTAAGTTCTTTACTCTCATAGTCTAAAAGCCAAAGAGCACAGGTTTTAGCATTCATTACATTAGCGGTCAAAGTTACAATAAGTTTTAAAATATCGCCTAAATAAAGATCTGAAGTTATCGCCTTACTAATTTTGTTCAAAGCTGACATATATTCTTTATACGGTAACTTAGGCATACTAAAATCTCCTTTTATTATTTTTCAAAATTCTTTATTAAATATCCATTTAACCCAAAAAACACGTTTCAAACCCCTTATATATGTAATGAAAAACAAACGAAACAATTATTTAAAAATCGCGACGCACAAAATTGCACCTTTACATTTTTCTTAGGTAGCCTCGACTCTAAATTTTCCAGTAAAATTTTTGGAGTCGAGCCTTTAGGCAAATAATGCTAACTGAAATTATTTAGGCATAACAACAATGCGGTATTTTTTTACCAAAACATTGTATCAAAGATATTTTATAAATCAACAGGCAAGTATTGTTAAGTCTTTTGAATTATTCTTTAAAGATCTTTATTATTTTAATTTATTTACTATTGCTGATTTCATAAAATTTTTAAATAAAGGGTGGGGTTTATCCGGTTTTGATTTAAATTCCGGATGAAACTGGCAGGCAACAAACCAAGGATGATCTTTTAACTCTACTATCTCAACTAAATCACCTTTAGGACAAAATCCTGAAAAAATCAAATTATTCTTTTCCATAATAGACTTATAGTCATCATTAAATTCATACCTGTGTCTATGTCTCTCAAAAACTAATTCCCGACGGTATGCATTATAAGCATTGGTATCCTTTTTAATTTTACATTCATAAGCGCCTAACCTCATAGTGGCACCTTTATCAATGACTTTTTCCTGTTCTTCAAGTAAACTTATTACTGGATATTTAGTTTTTTTATTAAACTCTGTAGAATTTGCATTCTTAAACCCGCAAACATTTCTAAAAAATTCAATTACAGCAGTCTGCATCCCTAAGCAAATACCAAAAAATGGTATTTTGTTTTCTCTTGCATATTGTATTGCTTTAATTTTACCTTCAATACCTCTATCTCCAAAACCTCCTGGGACTAATATACCTTGGACATCTTTCAAATATTTCAAAACTCCATGTTTCTCAATATCTTCAGAATCAATTTTTTTTATAACAAGTTTTGAGTCATTCGCTATTGCCGCATGAGATAAAGCTTCATATATCGATTTATAAGCATCTTGAAGAGCAATATATTTACCAACCACAGCTATCTTAACCTCTTTTGAAAAATGATTAATTTTTTTTAAAACTTTATTTTCCCAACCGGACAAATCACTATCATCACATTTTAAATTAAATAAACGAACAATCAATCTATCTAAACCTTCTTTTCGTAAAGCAATAGGCACTTCATAAATACTCTTAACATCTAATGCTTGTATGACGGCTTCTTTATCCACATTACAAAAAAGGGCTATTTTATCTCGTGCTTCTTTAGTCAATTTTTTTTCTGTTCTACATAAAATTATATCCGGGCTTATACCTATTTCTCTCAATCTTCCTACACTATGCTGAGTAGGTTTTGTTTTAATCTCTCCCGCTGATTTAATATAAGGCACTAAAGTCAAATGTATATTTATTGCATACCCTCGACCTAACTCTAATTTCAACTGTCTTATTGCTTCTACAAATGGTAAACTTTCGATATCTCCAACAGTACCTCCAATTTCCACAATAATAATATCAACTCTTTTATTCTCGGCAACTTTTTTTATATTAGTTTTTATTTCATCCGTTATATGAGGGATTATTTGAACCGTCTTACCTAAATACTCGCCTTTTCTCTCTTTAGTAATAACCGAGTAATATATTTTTCCAGTTGTAATATTATTATCTTTAGTCAAAACAGCATTAGTATAACGCTCATAATGTCCCAAGTCTAAATCTGTTTCAGCCCCGTCTTCAGTGACATAAACCTCACCATGCTGAAAAGGATTCATTGTTCCGGGATCAACATTTATATACGGATCACATTTTATTATATTAACCTTAAGCCCCATTGATTCCAAAAGTTTACCGATAGAAGCGGAAGCTATACCTTTACCTAAGCTTGATACAACACCACCAGTAACAAAAATGTATTTCGGCATATTTTCTCCCCTATTAAATTAACAATTATATTTATTCAACAGTTACACTCTTAGCAAGATTTCGAGGTTTATCTACATCATACCCTTTCAAAACTGCAATATGATAAGCTAATAGCTGTAAAGGTATAATTGTAAGCAACGGTGAAAAAGTTTCTTCTATTTCTGGTATAAAGACTATTTCTTTTGTGTAATCCTTTAATTGCACCTTTCCTTTAGTTGCAATAATTATTATTTTCGCCTTTCTTGCTAATATTTCTTGTATATTGGAAATCATTTTATCAAAAATAAATGAATCATTTGCTATACAGACAACTGCCCTATATTCATCAATAAGAGCAATTGGTCCATGCTTCATTTCTCCAGAAGCATATCCTTCTGTCGGAATATAAGAAATCTCTTTTAATTTCAATGCGCCCTCTAAAGCTATCGGATAATTAATATTCCTGCCTAAATAAAGAAAAGCTCCAAAATGAAGATGTCTTTTGGCTATAAATTTTATATTTTTTTCGTCATTAAAAATTTCCTTCTGCTTTTCCGGGATACTCCTAAGGATTTCGATAGCATTTTTTACATAATTTTTAGATAAAACACCTCTAATCCCCCCCCAATAAATACCTAAAAGATATAATACAATCATTTGAGCAGTAAAAGCTTTTGTAGAAGCAACACTTATTTCAGGCCCAGCTTGTATAGGTATAACATAATCCGACTCTCTTACTAAAGATGACCCTAAAACATTACAAATTGATAAAACTTTAACCCCTCTTTTCTTAACTTCTCTTACAGCGGCCAAAGTATCTGCTGTTTCCCCAGACTGGCTAATGGATATAACCAAAGTATTATCACTAATCACAGGATCTCTATACCTAAATTCACTGCCTAAATCTACAGAAACAGGTATCCTAATAAATGATTCCAAAGCATATTTAGCTACCATACCCACATGATAGGATGTCCCGCAAGCAACAATGATAACATTTTGAACTTTTAATAAAAACTCTTTATTTAAACTGCAATTAGAAAAATCAATCGTACTCTTTGATTTAGTATATAAAGAAATTATTTTAGATAATATTTGGGGTTGTTCGTAAATCTCTTTTAACATAAAATGAGCAAACTTACCTTTAGTTACATGCTCTGCCTTATGTGTAACTTTATCTATCTTATTAATCACTTTATTACCCGTTATATCCGATATTTCAATATCATCTTTTCTAACCACAGCTATCTGGCCGTCATCAAGATAGATGACCCTTTTAGTATGCTCTAGAATACCCGACACATCAGAAACTATAAAATTTTCTTTTTTACCTACACCAATGATCAATGGAGAATCTTGCCGAACAGCTACTATTTTTTCCGGTTCATCAATGCAAAGAACTCCCAAAGCATATGAACCCTTTAATTCTTTTAAAGCTTTTCTTACCGCGGGAACTATTCCTAAATCTTTAGAATAATATTTACCAATAAGATGAACAATTACTTCAGTGTCAGTTTCAGACTTGAATTTACAGCCTTGTTTTAATAACTCAGCTTTAAGTTCAATAAAATTTTCTATTATGCCATTATGAACTACTACAATTTTACCGGAACAATTAGAATGAGGGTGAGAATTAGATTGAGAAGGTTTTCCGTGTGTAGCCCATCGGGTATGCCCAATACCTACTGAACCTAAAAGAGTCTGTTTTCCGAGTCTCTCTTTCAATTCACTTACTTTTCCTTTATATTTAAGTATAGATATTTTACTATCATGAATTACTGCCAAACCAGCAGAGTCATAACCTCTATACTCTAATTTTTTAAGGCCTTCAATTATAATAGGCGCGCTACTTTTGTTCCCAATATATCCGATTATTCCGCACATAATCTCTAACTCCTTTTAAAGCTAAACTTTTTCTAACATATCCTTACTAAAAGCCTTTGGCAATTTTGTAGGATATTCCCCATTAAAACAAGCCGTACAAAACTCAGTTTTTTTAAAAGGCATAGAATTAAGCATACCATCAATACTTAAATATTCCAAACTATCTACCCCAATAAAATCTTTAATCCATTCAATACTGTGTCTATTCGCTATCAATTCTTCTTTATTAGGAAAATCAATACCATAATAACAAGGCGAAATAATAGGAGGACAACTTACCCTCATATGAATTTCTTTTACTCCGGATTTTCTCAATGTTCTAACTCTGCTACGGCTGGTAGTACCTCTAACAATGGAATCTTCTACAATAATTACTCTTTTACCTTTTAAAACATCTTTTATAGGGTTAAGTTTTATCTTCACTCTAAAGTCTCTTACCATCTGAGATGGCTGAATAAAAGTCCTGCCGATATAATGATTTCTTATCATCCCAATCTCAAAAGGTATGCCTGATTCTTGAGCATATCCTACGGCCGCAGAATTACCGGAATCAGGAATAGGCATAACAAAGTCAGCCTCGACCGGATATTCTTTGGCAAGTTGTTTACCTAAGTTTTTCCTGGTTATATACACACTTTCTCCAAATATATTACTATCAGGCCGAGAAAAATATATATATTCAAATATACATGATGAATGTTTCTTCTTGGGAAAGGGTTTAACAGATTCCAATTTACCTTTTTCAATAAAAACTATTTCACCAGGTTCAATATCTCGAACATACCTAGCGTCAATCAAATCTAAAGAGCAGGTCTCACTTGCTAAAATATAGGATCCATCCAATTCACCAAGGCAAAGGGGCCTAAAACCATGGGGGTCTCGTGCTCCGACTAATAAGTGATCAGTCATCAAAATCAATGAATATGCTCCTTCAAGCCGAGATAAAGCTTCGATTATATTATTTTTAAAATCATTATTTGAAGCTCTGGCAATAAGATGAGTTATGGTTTCGGAATCCATAGTCGTTTGAAATATAGACCCTTTATCTTCCATTTCATTCTGTAAATCTACAGTATTAGTAAGATTGCCATTATGAGCAATTACTATATTCCCTTTCTTATGTTTAGCAAAAAATGGCTGAATATTTTTTGAATGACTTAATCCTGTAGTAGAATAACGAACATGGCCTATTGCAGTATCGCCCTTCAAAGAATTAAGATTTTCTTCATTAAAAGTTTCGCTCACCAATCCCATTGATTTATGATAAATAATTTTTTCTCCATCATAACTCACTATGCCAGCACTTTCTTCACCCCGATGCTGAAGAGAATACAACCCTAAATATACCAACTTAGCTGCGTTTTCGCAACCTATCATTCCAAATATTCCACACATATCTTTTAAGTTTATCCTGTTAATTCAAATGAATATTGCAGTTTACCCTAATAACCATCACCCATTATCCAATATCTATCAATTTCTTCACCTGGTCTCCTGTTTTCAGTCTCCCTTCTCCATTTTTCTGATCTCTGACTTCTGTCCTCCGACTTCTAACTTCTTCTCTCAATGAACATCCATCTTCTATCAGTATGTATCTAGATTTTAACCAATTTTTATCATCTAAATAGAAATTTAACACAACATTATTTAATTTTTACACCTAATAAATTTTTTACATAATCTTGTATCGGTGCAACATCAAAATCTTCTTTTTTTATCGATTCAATACCATTAACTGTAGCCTGAGCTCCTTGAATTGTTGTTACGCAAGGAACTCCCTGCATGACAGAAAAATTTCTCATTGGTTTCATATCAGAATGACCTTTTTTTCCTGAAGGAGTATTTATGATTAAATTAATTTTACCCGTTTTAATCATATCTAAGATATGGTTGTCTCCATCAGCTATCTTTCCAACAATAGATGAAGGTATATTATTTGAAATAAGAGCTTTATGAGTGCCTTTTGTAGCCAATATTCTAAATCCCATATCATAAAGTTTCTTAGCTATAAAAACAATATTACGTTTATCATCATCTTTAACACTAATAAAAACTGTACCTTTTAAAGGTAAACTTTGGCCAGAAGCTATTTGTGATTTATAAAAAGCATTACCAAACGAACTATCTACCCCCATAACCTCGCCTGTTGATTTCATCTCCGGACCGAGTAATATATCAACTCCGGAAAATCTTGAAAACGGCAATACCGACTCTTTTACAGCTACATGCTTAACAATTATCTCTTTAGTAAATTCAAGTTCTTCTAATGTTTTACCTACCATAATTTTAGCTGCTATTTTTGCTAAAGGAATCCCGGTAACTTTGCTAACAAAAGGAACTGTTCTTGAGGCTCGAGGATTAACTTCTAAAACATAAACTAATCCTTTTTTAACTGCATATTGAATATTTATTAGCCCTTTAACATTTAATTCTTTCGCTAATAAGAACGTGTATTTTCTTATTCTATCTAAAATATCATCTCCTAATGTATGAGGAGGAAGAACAGATGCCGAATCTCCCGAATGAACACCTGCTTCTTCAATATGTTCCATTATTCCGCCTATAACTGTAAGCTTACCGTCAGATACAGCATCAACATCTACTTCAATTGCGTCTTCTAAGAATTTATCAATCAAAATCGGATGATTACCTGAAACATCCTTAGCTTCATCCATAAATTCTATCAAAGATTCTTTATCATAAACTATTCGCATTGCCCTTCCGCCAAGAACATAAGAAGGCCGTACTAAAACCGGATATCCGATTCTTGATGCAACATTAACTGCCTCTTCTATTGAATAAACAGATCCGTTCTCAGGTTGAAGTATATTTAATTTTTTAATTAACTTAGAGAACTCATCTCTATTTTCTGCTCTATCTATTGATTCAACACTTGTTCCAATTATAGGTACCCCTAAATCTGCTAATTCTCTGGCTAATTTAAGGGGAGTCTGACCGCCAAACTGAACAATAACTCCATCTGGTTTTTCCTTGTCAAGAATATTCATTACATCTTCCAAAGTAAGCGGTTCAAAATAAAGTTTATCTGAAGTATCATAATCCGTAGAAACTGTTTCAGGATTGGAATTAACCATAATTGTCTCATATCCTATTTCCTTAAGTGCAAATGAAGCATGACAACAACAATAATCAAATTCTATACCTTGGCCTATTCTATTCGGACCGCTGCCTAATATAACAATTTTTTTCTTGTCAGATCTTTTGGTCTCATCTTCATTTTCATAGGTAGAATAATAATAAGGAGTATACGCTTCAAATTCCGCGGCGCAAGTATCTACACACTTAAAAACAGCCTCAACATTTAATCTCTTCCGGTAATCTCTAATTAATCCTTCTTTAGTATTCAACAATTCAGCAATTTGACAATCACTAAACCCGAATTGTTTTGCTCTGAATAATAATTCTTTTGATAAAAAAATTTCATTTAATTGGTTTAATTTAAAATAATTTATTATATCCTGCTCCAACTCCACTATTTGTTTTAAGTTATCCATAAACCAAGGGTCTATACCTGTAAGCTCAACTATACTATCAATTGCATAACCTTTTAACAAAGCGTATTTAATGTAAAATATACGGGAAGCATTGGGTTCTAAAAGACGATATTTTATCTTTTCATCTGACACTTCCCGATAATCTAATTTGTTATCCAAACCGGTATGACCAATTTCAAGACCTCTTAACCCCTTTTGTAGTGCTTCTTTAAAAGTTCTTCCTATGGCCATAGTTTCACCTATTGATTTCATAGATATTCCTAAAATATCTTCAGCTTCAGGAAACTTTTCAAATGTAAACCTTGGTATTTTCACTACACAATAATCTATAGACGGCTCAAAACATGCCGGAGTTTCTTTAGTAATATCATTGCTGATTTCATCAAGAGTATACCCTACAGCAAGTTTAGCGGCAAATTTAGCTATAGGGAATCCTGTAGCTTTTGAAGCTAATGCTGAACTCCTTGATACCCGCGGATTCATTTCAATAACTACCATCCGACCATCTTTAGGGTTTACAGCAAATTGGATATTAGAGCCCCCTGTTTCCACACCTATTTCCCTAATTATTTTAAGAGAAGCATCTCTCATTTTCTGATATTCAAAATCAGTTAAAGTCTGTGCCGGAGCAACCGTTATCGAATCCCCGGTATGGACTCCCATAGCATCAAAATTCTCAATTGAGCAGACAATAACTACGTTATCATTTTTATCACGCATAACCTCAAGTTCATACTCTTTCCAACCAATTATAGACTCTTCAACAAGAATTTCAGTAGTCATACTATTATTCAATCCAATAATTGCCATTCTTTCAAATTCATCTTCAGTTCTAGCAATTCCCCCACCTGTTCCGCCAAGAGTAAAACTCGGCCTTATTATTGCCGGTAACCTTATAGTTTTTATAGCCTCCTTTGCTTCTTCCATATTATGAGCAAGTTTACTTTCTGGTAAATCAATACCAATTTTAAGCATAGCATCTTTAAAGTCTTCCCTATTCTCTGCTTTTTTTATTGTTAAATAATCAGCCCCTATCATCTTTACATTATATTTTTTAAGGACGCCTTTTTCAACTAACTCCATAGCTGTATTAAGACCAGTTTGACCGCCTAATGTAGGTAAAATTGCATCAGGTTTTTCTTTTATTATTATCTTTTCTACAACACCCGCTGTTATAGGTTCAATATAAGTAGCATCAGCCATCTCAGGATCAGTCATAATGGTCGCAGGATTGGAATTAACGAGAACCACACTAAACCCTTCATCCATTAACGCTTTACAGGCCTGAGTTCCGGAATAGTCAAACTCGCAACCTTGACTTATTACAATAGGACCGGAACCTATAATTAAAATCTTTTTTATATCTTCACGTTTAGGCATATCTAAATTTATTATTTACAAATTAAAATGATTTTACTTATTCATCATCAATATGAACTCTTTAAACAAATATTTCGCGTCATTCGGTCCAGGCTTAGCCTCAGGATGAAATTGAACTGAGAATATCTGCAGATTTTTATGCCGCAACCCCTCCAAAGTATTATCATTCAGATTTATATGAGTCAACTCAATATCTGATTTATTTAAAGATTCTATATCTACACAAAATCCATGATTTTGAGAAGTGATATAAACTTTACCATCTCTTAAATCTTTAACCGGATGATTTCCTCCATGATGTCCAAACTTAAGTTTGTATGTTTTACCTCCCAAAGCTTGTGCTAAAATCTGATGCCCGAAACAAATACCAAAAACCGGTAATTTCCCTAACAATTTCCGTACAGTATCAACAACATATGGCACCGCCGAAGGATCTCCCGGTCCATTAGAAATCAATATCCCGTCAGGATTTAACTTTAAAATCTCTGCATAATCAATATTTGCCGGAACAACTAAAACATTACAATCATGACCTTTAAGTTCCCTTAAAATATTTGCTTTAACCCCACAATCAATGACTACTATCTTATATCTTCCCTGTTCACTAAAACAATAAATTTCTTTTGAAGTAACTTCACTCACCAAATCTCTGCCAATAAGACTCAAAGAGTTTCTGGCTTTTAAAATTAACTGTTCGTCATCTAATTCATCTGTTGAAATAACCGCTCGCATTTCTCCTTTTAAACGTATATGCCGGGTAAGAGCTCGGGTGTCTATACCTTCTATACCAATTATATTGTTTTCTTTTAAATATTCACTTAATCCTTTTTTAGACCGCCAATTGCTGGTAATACGGCTGCATTCCTTTACAACCAAACCATTAACAAACGGTTTACTTGATTCAACATCATCAAAATTTATCCCGTAATTACCGATATGAGGATAAGTCATAGTGACAATCTGACCGCTATATGAAGGGTCAGTGAGTATTTCTTGATACCCTGCCATACTGGTATTAAAAACTACTTCACCAACCCCATAGCCGTTTGAACCAAACGAATATCCTTTAAATACCGATCCGTCTTCTAAAACAATTTTTGCTTTAACCAATTTATCCATTAATGTCAAATTATTTTGTTTGTTTCAATTCAGTATTTTGTACTTCTCCTTTACAAACTTTTACATCAACTACCTTAAACTCTTCACAGTGCCAGACCGGATTCTTTCTTGGGAAACTACATTTTAGGTCATTTTCACAAGTAATGCAAATACCTTTTTCTTCATTCATAAGAAGCCTCCTTTTTAGGACAGCTAAAATAGATACAAATTAACCGTTCAATACTTCCTCTGCTTCTTCGCGATAAGCATCCATTACATAAGGAATTCCGGAAATTTTAGCTGCATCTTCGGTTAAACTCATTAAATCCTTTCTTGAAATTGTATTTAATTTAAAGTTTCTACTTCCTGCCATTAGCTGTTGCAGCCCAACCTTTATTCTCTGTGAGAAAGTATAAATTCCAATCGCTCCAAGAGGAATATCTTTCATATCTTTGCCATATTTAGCTAAAAGCTCTTCATAAGTAACAAAGATTTCTTCTGGTTTTATCCCAAATTCTGATACAGTTTTAGGAAGAGTCTTATCTTTACTCCATTGTTCTATATTCTTCCCCACAAATCCCGGTATCATCAAAGCTCTTCCCATACAAACAGCTTTAACATACGGTGCACCCATTGCAATAGCCTTGTAAACATGATCTTCTAATGAGAATCCCCCGGCAATTGCTATATCTGGTATACGCATACCTTTCTTTTCTAACTTCTGACAAAATTCATAAGCCAAAGATTGAATATAAAAAGTAGGTATCCCCCATTCCTGCATCATTCTCCAAGGGCTCATTCCTGTTCCGCCGGGAGATCCATCAATAGTAAGTAAATCTATTTTTGCTAATGAAGAGTATTTAATAGCCATAGCTAACTCTCTCATCGAGTAAGCACCTGTTTTTAAAGTTATTCTTGAATAACCTAAATCTCTCAAACGTTTAACCTCTGCTAAAAAACCTTCTTCCGAAACAAATCCAAGACGCGAATGCCGTTCAAATTCTTTAATTTCTCCTATCTTAAAAGCTTCTTTAATTGCCGGATTTTGCGGATCAGGTGTAACAATATATCCTCGTTTCTTAAGTTCAAGTGCTCTTTCTAAGCTATTAACCTTAATCTCACCACCAATACATTTAGCCCCCTGTCCCCACTTTAATTCAATAGTATCTAATTTATGTTTTTTTATTATATATTCAGCCACACCAAGCCGAGTATCTTCCACATTCATCTGAACAAGAATCTCACCATAACCATCATGAAATTTCTTATACAACTCAATACGCCTGTCCATATCAGGAGCACTTATCACTTTACCTTTCGAATCCAGTTCTAACTTTGGATCTATACCGCAAACGTTCTCACCGCAAACTAAAGTAACCCCTGAAATAGCAGCACCTATAGCAAAATGTTCCCAATTCTTCCTGGCTATTTCAGTTGAACCTAAAGCTCCGGTAAAAATCGGAACTTTCATCTTAACTTTTTTGTCCCAACCATATTCAGTCTCAACATCTACAACAGGAAAAGTTGCTGTATCAGGACCAGCCTCTACACCTTTTGGTAATCCCTTAGCCCCTAAAGCATATCCTTGAATATTTAAGTGAGAATAATCTACCGGATAATCTTTATCCCCACCGGCAGTAACGTCACCATAAGGACCCGGATATATAACTTCCCGTCCTCTCATTGATGATTTAAAAACCTCACAATTCCCCTTACAAGTATCAAGACACCTTGAACATAAACCTGAAGACGGAACTACATTTTTAGAACGATTAAAAGTTCTGCTAGCATCATTACCACCCGGACATCCTAAATTCATATCTCTTTCCCCTTTTTCTTACCCATTCCCATAAAATATTTAACCCCATTTTCAAGTAGTCTTAAAATCTTTTGCGCTAATTTTTAACTTTATAAGTTTCTTATGTAAAGTATTACGATTAATCCCTAAAATTTTTGCTGCTTTTAATTGATTCCCTTCTGTCTTATATAAAACACTTTCAATTATTGGTTTTTCTATAATAGTCATTAAAAACTTATAAAGATCACCTTCTTTTTCTCTAAAAAAGATATACTCCAATTCTTCTATTGCCCGAACCAATTCAAGTGATTTGTTTTCTTTTTCTTTATCAATATCATTATCTTTTTCCTGAATATTTTTAATAAATATTTTTTTTTGTATCATAATATCTTTACAATTTTTTCATATCAGCCGTCAAAATAACAGCCTCCGAAACTTCTCTCATAGATTTTCTATTATCCATGCTATATTTTCTTAACTTTAAATAGGCTTGTTCTTCAGTAATACCTTCTTGATTCATCAATATCCCTTTTGCCCTTTCAGTCTTTTTACGAGTTTCTAATTCTTCCTGAATAACCCGGCTTTTTACCATTAATTCTGTATTTTCAATAGCAACCGCAGCCTGATTTGCGATAGAGGTGATAATATTTACTTCAGTATTAGTAAATTTATGAGATTTTGAGGTATAACAATTTAAGACACCGATAACATTTCCCTTTACAGCTAAAGGTACACATAATAAGGAACATAAACCCTCACTCTTTGCAATATTGCCGTATTTAAATTCTTTTTCTTTAGTTACATCTTCAACAAAAACTGCCTTATTATTATTTATAACCTTACCGGTAATACCCTCCCCGACTTTTAGAGGCGGTTTTTTATTATAATCTTCACTTATGCTTTGAGTAGCTCTAATAACTAAATTATTCGTCCGTTTATCTATAAGCATTAAAGAACAAATGTTCGAACCCATGACCTGTGCCGTAACAGTTACAATTAAACGAAGGATGTCTTCTAAATACAAATCTGAAGCAATAGCATTGCTTATTTTAGTTAACCCTTTAATATGCTCTTCATAAGAAATATTTAAATTTTCCATTTTAACCTTCCTTTTGCTTAATTTTTAGGCACTTTATAGTTAAAAAAAAACCTTAAAAATCTTTACTATTAATATTTTTTAAACCAGAATTATCTGAAAGTTTAGTTATTCTTTTCTTATTTATGCATAATAAAGACTTCTCTGACTCCAAAGAATTCAATTTTATCTTATTCTTTATATCCATAAGTTCTTCTCTAAGTTTAATTTCTATTTTCATGCCTATAGTCATTTATATTTCCCTTCTTATAAAAAAAAAGACGCCTTCTACTTATCTTTAAAGTAAAAAACGTCTTCGTTTAAATTGCACTAACGTTGTGCCGGTAAACTAACAAACTTACACATATATACAAGTAAAAAAAATTACTTTTTGGTAACCTTTTTAAATTTTATAGGCTAACAAATCGTACATTCTCTACCAATACAATTAGGCGGGATTATTTACAGACCGATTGAAAAATGCAACTGGCTATTGAAGGATTCTAATATTTATATATCCTATTTTCGAATATATAAAATATCAAAAAGAATTCTTTAAAATATTCAAAATATCATCTTTATTTAATTTCTGAAAAGACCCTAAATCACCAAAAATTATCGCTTTCTTTGCTATTTCTTCTAAAGAATCTTGTTTAACCCCAATTTCTTGTAAAGTAGAAGGCATACCCAGCGAATAAAAAAATTCTTTTGTTTTAATTATACCCTCTTGAGAGACCTTATTTAAGTTACTACCTTCGACCCCCCAAACATTCTTAGCATATTCATAGAATTTATTGGTGGTTGATTCTTTCAAGACATACTCCATCCAATGAGGAGTTAATATAGCGAGCCCTACCCCATGAGTCACATCATATATCGCGCTAACTTCATGTTCAATATAATGAGTGGCCCAATCACCTATCTTCCCGTAAGACAAAAGCCCATTTAAGGCTAGACTGCTGACCCACAATAAGGTTGCTCGAGACTCATAATTCTCAGGTTCCTTTAAAGCTATAGGTCCATATTTTATACATGTTTTAAGAATAGCTTCCGCAAGCCTATCCTGCAAAAAAGCTTCTTTAATCGGACTAAAATACTGTTCGAGGACATGACTGAATATATCAACAACTCCGGCAGCTGTCTGATTCTGAGGAACTGAAAAAGTATAGGTAGGATCTAATACTGAAAATCTAGGCCGTAATAAATCACTACTTATAACCAATTTTTCTTTTGTATCAGCATTACTCACAACAGAATTCCCATTCATTTCTGAACCTGTAGCTGCTAAAGTCAATACGCTTCCTAAAGGAAGACCGTCTAAGACATGAGCCTTACGTAAAAAAAGGTCCCAAGGATCACCTTTATAATAAAATCCTGCGGAGATAGCTTTAGCGCAATCTATAACACTACCTCCACCTACAGCTAATATAAATTCTAAATTGTTTTGCCTGCAAAGTTCTACACCTTTTATAACGCTATCTATTCGAGGATTTGGTTTTACACCTGACAACTCTTTATAAACTATACCGTTATCATTTAATATTTTTACAATTTCATCGTACAAACCAATTCTGTTAATACTCCCTTGTCCATAGACAAATAAGATTCTATTCCCATATTTCTTAATTTTTTTAGCAATTCTTTGAATTTTGTTTCTTCCAAAAAAAACTTCTGTAGGTATATAATAATCAAAATCTAACATTTTTTGCCTCCACTTATTGAGATATATTTTTTTAGCATACAAAAGTCTTTTTCCAATACTTTTTTCTTATTCATATTATAAACAACAACTGCCGGATGATAAAAAGGAATAACTTTTATTTTGCCATAAGACGATTCCGCAAAAAAAACTTGGCCATGTATATTACTAATCCCTTGAATTTTATCGTTTAAATTATACTTTTTCATCACATAAGATGTTGAAAAATTCCCCAAACAACAAATTATTTTCGGCTTAATTAAGTTAATCTGAAGATCTAAAAAAACAGCACACAACCTTATTTCTTCTTCCTTAGGATTTCTATTCTTTGGAGGACGGCATTTTACTGTATTAGCAATATAAATATCCTGTCTATTCATCCCTGAACTCATTAAAAGCTCATCTAAAATGTCCCCTGATCGGCCGCAAAAAGGTTTACCTGTTTTATCTTCATTAGCTCCGGGAGCTTCACCAATAAACATTATCTCAGCATTTAAGTTACCCTCCCCTATTACAGGATTAAGCCTTTCTCGAGAGAGCCCGCATTTTTTACAATTTAATATTTCCTGTTGCAACTTATTAATTCGATTATTCATTATTAAACCTAGTTCAAAAAGACATACGTCTATGGACTAAAGACAAAAAAAATACAAATACTAAATAAATCCAAAATCCTTAAATATTAAATTTATTTTTTTCGTACGCTTAAAATCATCCGCGACCACAAAAAAAACCTGCCTAACGGAGCGGCGAAGACGCGTAGGAAGATCAGGTGCATTGCTTCGTTAGAACTTTATTCTTTCATATAAATATATTTTATTGTCATCTAATGCGTATTTTACAATAAGCGGTTTCTTATCCCATAATCCTTCAAAAAATACTATGTTTTTCTTTTTTACCCATAAATGAACGGGATTTAAAAGTGTCTTTTTATTTTCACAATCCCAAAGATATTTTGAGTTAGAGTTAGCCCATATTATCTGAATATGTCCATCCCCAAATTTTTTATATGTATCTCTCCCTATTGCATATTTTCCCCCATATGAATTCCCGATCTGAGTCATTGATGCGACTACTAAAACTAATATCCCAAATGACAGAAAAAGCGAAACAATCAAAATAATTTTGCTTATTTTTTTCATTTATTTATTTCTGTAAGGTAGAACGGCCAATTGCTTGGCCGTCCCCTTTCAGAACCCTGTGTGCGATTTTCCCGCGCAAGGTTCCCCGATATTTCTCGCTTCGTGCTAAATTTAGCTAGCTTTATTTGCTATTTCCCGCAGTGAGGTTTGCATGTATTACTCGGCCTTTCTTATCCGTACATGTTTCCTTTTCGGGTTGCGAAATACCGTCATTCCCTTCCCCATGTGACCGGCGTTACCGTCTCTGAGTACTATGAAATGATAAGACTCCCTGATACCCTTCGGATTATCTTCTTTTCGTTGAGTCCTCCTACCTTCTCAGAGGAGATAACAGGGTCTCCCAAGTTCTCAATACTTCTCTTACTGCATGCCACGCTCTTGGACTCCGGCAGACCCTCGGGAATCTCGCCTTAACGATTCCTCTGTTTTGGCTTCCGGTACGTTAACGCCGTCGCCATCTGCTTTGATTTTCTTAACGAAGCTGTATTGCTTTAGGGAAGCACGTTTCCCTTGCGGCCTACAGTATTCCCTGTGTACGCTTCGGGTACTTCGTTCGCGTATTTGCATCATCTGTAAACACAAAGTACTATTCGCTATCCTACATACCCGCAACACTCGGTACAAGCGGCTGGCTAAGCCTTACTCGATATGGACTCCCTGCTCTATAGCAGGTCACCTTATAAGAAGCACCAAGCTGCACTTGGCGCACTAACACTAAAATCAACTGCTTTTTCACAAAGCGAAGTGGCGGGAAAAAGTCAGTGTGAAGCGATTTGTTATGCATTAATTTTTTATGCAGTAGACTTTCTTCTCTGCTATAAAAATATATAATGCATGCCATTCGTATTTTTCTTCTAATATTTTACCGTATATTTTAATATTTTTTGATTTTATTTCATTTACCCATGGAGAATTAGAGGCAATAGATTCAATAATGTTTGGAATTTCTTTTTTCTGATTTAAATTGTTTTTTTGAATTATAAGATTTAAGTCTTTTCCGCTTGATTCAAAATCGAAGAATAAAGCTCCGTGTATTGCTGAACGATCCTTTGCCATATTTATATTTTTTATTGAATTAGGTATTGGATTTATAACATTGCCTCTAAACATGGATTCATTATTTGATGATCCACAGCCAACGATTATAAACATTGAAATTACAATTAATTTTCTCATGTTTGTTTTATTTTTTGTGCATAACGTTGAGTTCAGTGGCCCCAAAGAGCGGCGAAGCCATGCCAAAATGCTTACGTTTTGGCAGTCCACTGGAATATTTTATTAGGTGTTTGTTTCTAACCAATTAATACCAGTGATATCTTTTTCAGATAAAAATATACTTTCAAGAGCTTCAACTAATTTTGTAACAATTTCAGAGATGTCTATTTTTTTGAATAACTTTTTGATGTATAGTTTGCTAGGCTCAATAAAGCACAAAAAGCCATCCTCAAATTCATCTTGGTTTCCACAACCGACCCAAAGAGAGAATTTATCATTTTTAATTGGAACACCCCAGCCCCAATCTTCTGAGTAAATATCTTCAACTTCAAAACCATATTTTGGTAAATGTACATGGATATATTCGGCTAATCTCTTTCCATAGCGGCCAGGATTTATTATTTCTTCTTCATCATCATATGGTGGAAATATGCTTGATCGAAATTCTACTTGAGTTTTCATGTTTTTATTTCCTACACCTAACAATTAATATACACCTATTCCTTTTATCTTATAAAGTTACCTAAATTTTATCATTTTCAAAAAAAAAGTCAATGAAACGCCTTAAATCTTCTATAAAGGGATTTTATGAAAGGATAAAAAAGATGAAATATATATCTCAGAAAAATATTCCACAGGTATTTTTTATTTTGTAACTATAAATTCATGATAGACATGTAGTACAATTAAGTACTGAATCCGCGGCAGGCTGGGATTGTATCCGTTATGGTTAGAAATACCTTTCAATGTCAACAAACTTATGAACTTATAAATCCTCTCGTCCCTCCGATAAAGTAGGGTAGATGACGAAATTTAAACTCGCGACATCCTTGCTAAAAAGTAAGCGTTGTATTTACAGAAAAATACTGTTGATTGTTATTTGTCGAACTAGGGTAGGCTTTTCCGGGTAAAAAATATCCATATTGAATTACACAACGTAAATCAGAAAACACTTGCCAACTAATACTAAAATCTATTTCGCTGCCAATATCATTGTTATCTTCAGTCGCCTCAAGAGCACTAATGCCACCTGAAGATTTATCTTTATAGTAGCGGTAATAATCCAGCTCAAACAAGAACTCTCTAAAAAAAGATACTTTTTCTAATGGATTAGCCCAAATCCCAATCTTATAGATATGTATATTGGACAATCTTGGAGAAAGAGCATATCCAGTAAGATTATAACCGAAATATAAAAAATTATTATCATCTCCTATAGTATTTCCATCTTCAGTGTCAGTAACAACTGCTCTATCTTTATCTCCTGACGCAAAGGCATATTTAATATTAATAAACGGATGGCTATACACATCAAAACCATAGCTAGCACCGCAATCTAATGCCCAGGCATCAATATCTTTTTTCTCCCGACTAGCATATATTCTACTGTTACCAGTTTCGCGAATAAGCTCTATCCAATAACTCATCTGAGACGAAATATCACCCTGAGATCCAACTCCAAAATATTGTGAATTATATGTATAATCACGCAACGAATCCTGAGGGTTAGGATTACTATGATCTCTTTGAACAACAAAATAAGTATACATATTATGATCAGAAATTCCTTGATAACTAAATTCAGTTCCATAAAAAAATCTATCACTCTCCTTTGTATATCCGGGGACACTGGTATCAATATTATCCTGGTGAGGCAAAGTATGAGAAACAAAACTTTTTATGCCCCATGTATGATATAAAACATGCAGCTCTACTCCATCATGCACATCCGAATAAGCAATTCCCCTACCAACACTAAAGTACCGTCTACCAAATTTAAGCCAATACGGCCTAAAATCTAAAGTCATAAGAGCATAGTCAACATGCGGACCATCATTGTCGGCTCCGCCGGCAGTAGAGTCTGGTTGTCGTTCAATATAATATAAATCTTTTAACCTTAAATAAAAGGAGTGTTTTTTTTGATTAGAACTATCACTTTTCATCGCTAATGCTGCTCGTAGCCAAAGCCTCAAGTCAAGCGATGAATCATAATCATAGGCATCAGTTGCCAATGAATCGTTATCTTCTTGATCGTAATCAGCATAACGAAAATCAAGCCAACCACCGCAATCAAATACAAATCTGCTGTCTCCGGTTAAATCTGATAATTCTACGCTACCTAATGATTCTCGTTTTTCTTGCTCTACTCTACGCTCCTGC